>NZ_JBANAZ010000091.1:0-32785 GCF_059803455.1 Bradyrhizobium sp. UFLA05-108
GGCGTTCGAGGGGTGTCCACACCCTCACCGCCGCTTACCCCAGTCGCCGCTTACCCCATAGCATCTGGATTCCCCGCCTTCGCGGGGAATGACAGTGGTGCGTGCGAATAACAGAGGTGCGTCTGGCTGGCTGGGTACGCTTACGCCGCTTCCGCCTCTGCCTCGCCAACACCGCGCTTCAGCACGGCCCGGGCGGCTTCGCGGTGGTCCGGCGTGATGTGGCTGGCGACCAGCTTGATTGCGGTCGCGAGCACGGCGGCATCATCGGTGAAGCCGAGCATCGGCAGCATATCCGGCACGACATCGAACGGCAGGATGAAATAGGCGATCGCGCCCAGCAGCGATGCCTGCACATGGCGCGGCGTCTGCTTGTCGAAGGCGCAGTAATAGGCGGCGAGCAGATCCTCGGCGAACGGCAGGTGCGCGACCACGCGCTTCAGCTTGCGCCAGAAACGCCGGCGCACGGTCTCGCGGTCTTCCGCCAGCCGATCGGCCGGCTCAAAGCCGACGCTGTGTTCGGCAGCAGCCATGGTCCAAAACTCCCCGTTCAGGTCGGCGCGGCCGATTGTCCCAGCCGATGCCAATCACAAGATGGGGATGCGCCGCCAGAGCAACAAGACGTCAGCCAAGGCCTGCCTGTCTGGCAATGACGTTCATCGCCTTGGCGAGCTCGATATCGAGCGCAGTGACGCCGCCGGCATCGTGGGTCGAAAGCACCACCTCGACCGTCTTGTAGACGTTCTTCCATTCGGGGTGATGGTCCATCTTCTCGGCCACCAGCGCTGCGCGCGTCATGAAGCCGAAAGCCTGGTTGAAGTCCCTAAAGGTAAACGTCCTGCCGATCGCTTCGCGGCCGCCCGTCTCGGTCCAGCCGGATAGTTCGCTCAAGGCCTGCTTGCGTGCTTCCGCCGACAGCCGCTCCGTCATGGTCGCCTCCGTCTTCAGGGGAACTTTACCCTAACACCCTGCCGACGCCCGGGTTCAAAAGGGGTTGTCGTTCATCCGCTAACCATGACGCAGTTGTAACCCTGACAGGCAAGAAATTTGCTACAATTGCCCGGGTAATGACCTGGCCAAGATGAAACCGAGCCTGAAACGCCCGTATGGGAGATCGATGACCGGGGGCCTCGAGCTGGCCGAAACATCCACACCGACGTCGCCGCGATCGGCGGCGCGGAAGACCATGCTCGTTTCGCTCGCGTTCGTGCTCGCCATCGTCGGCGCCTTGGTCGGCGGCTATTATTTTGCGATGCGGCCGGTGACGCTGAAGATCGCGGTTGGCCCGGCCAACAGCGACGACGTCAAGGTCGTACAGGCGCTGACGCAGGCCTTCGTCCAGAGCAAGGGCTATGTCCGGCTGCGTCCGGTCCAGACCGACGGCGCCACCGCAAGCGCCGACGCGCTCGCCGAGAACAAGGTCGACCTCGCCATTATCCGCGGCGATCTCGACGTGCCGAAGACCGCCCAGGCCGTCGCCACCCTGCGCAAGAACGTCGTCGTGCTGTGGGCGCCGCCGGCCGGCAAGGGCAAGAAGAAGGGCGCCAAGATCACCAAGATCGCGCAGCTCGCCGGCCACCGCATCGGGGTGGTCGGCCGCACCCAGGCCAACGTCAATCTCCTGAAGGTGATCCTCCAGCAATATGGCGTCGATCCCGCCAAGGTGGAGATCGTGCAATTCCCGGCCAATGAAGCCGCCGAAGCGATCCGCACCCAGAAGGCCGACGTCTATCTCGCCGCCGGTCCCGTCAACAGCAAGATCACCGCGGATGCGATCGCCGCCTCCACCAAGGACGGCGGCACGCCGACCTTCCTCGCGATCGATTCGGCCGACGCCATCGCGCAGAATCATCCGGTCTATGAAGCCGCCGAGATCCCGGCCGGTACCTATGGCGGCTCGCCCGACCGGCCCGATGACGAGGTCAAGACGATCAGCTTCGCCCATCACATCGTGGCGCGCAAAGGTCTGTCGGAAACCACCGTTGCCGCCTTCACCCGGCAGCTCTTCGCGATACGCCAGCAACTGGTGACGGAATTCCCGCTGGCGGCGAAGATCGAGACGCCCGACACAGACAAGGACGCCGTGATCCCCGTGCATCCGGGCGCTGCCGCCTTCGTCGACGGCGAGGAGAAGACCTTCCTCGACAGATACAGCGACTACATCTGGTGGAGCCTGATGGCGCTCTCGGCGATGGGCTCGATCGGCGCCTGGTTCGCCGGCTACCTGAAGAAGGACGAACGCGACAACAACAGCCACCTGCGCGAGCGGCTGCTGGACATGATCGCCGCGGCGCGGCGCTCCGAGACCGTCGACGAGCTCGACCAGATGCAAGGCGAGGCCGACGAAATTCTGCGCGATACGCTGCGCTGCTTCGACCACGGCGCCATCGAGGAAGGCGGGCTCACCGCCTTCAATATCGCGCTGGACCAGTTCCACGCTGCGGTCGCAGACCGCAAGGCGGCGCTGCTCAGCCTGCCGCAGAACCTGCAGCGCGCCGGCGCCCAATTCCGCGCTGCCGGCAACGCGTAATTGCTTGCGCGCGTAATCGCTGCGTCACATTGTCTCAATATAGCGTTGGCTTCGCAGGACGGCAGCCGCCCTGACCGCTTCCGAGACGATTCCCCATGAAAATCAAATTCTCCCGCCGCCAATTCCTCTCCACCAGCGCCGGTGCGCTCGGTGCGATCGCGATGCCCTATGTGTCGCGCGCGGCCGACCGTCCGATGATCACCCATGGCGTGCAGTCGGGCGACGTCACGGTCGACGGCGGCGTGGTCTGGGCGCGCGCCGATCGTCCCTCCCAGATGCTGGTCGAGGTGGCGACGACGGATAGCTTCAAGGATGCCCGCGCGCTGCCGCCGATCGCCGCGCTGCCCGAGAGCGATTTCACCGCGAAGATGCTGGTCGAAAATCTGCCCGGCGGACAGGACATCTTCTACCGCGTCCGTTTCCGCGATCTCTCTCACACCGCGATCGCGAGCGAGCCGGTGGTCGGCCGCTTCCGCACCGCGCCCGCTGACCGCCGCGACGTCAGCTTCGTCTGGGGCGGCGACGTTGCCGGTCAGGGCTGGGGCATCAACCCCGACGACGGCGGCATGTTCACCTTCTCCGCAATGCACAAGCACCGTCCGGACTTCTTCCTGCATTCCGGCGACACGATCTATGCCGACGGCGTGATCCCCTCCGAGGTGAAGCTGGCCGATGGCAAGACCTGGAAGAACATCACCATCCCCGAAAAGGCCAAGGTCGCCGAGACGCTCGACGAGTTCCGTGCCGCGCACAAATACAATTTCACCGACGACAACGTCCGCGCCTTCAATGCCGAGGTGCCGATCTTCGTGCAGTGGGACGACCACGAGGTGACCAACAACTGGTCGCTGTCGAAGGATCTGCCCGCCACCTACAAGGAGCGCAACATCACCTTGCTCGCCGCGCGCGCGGCGCGCGCTTTCCATGAGATGTATCCGATGCGCGAGAGCATCGTGGAGCCGGGCCGGGTCTATCGCCAGATCTCCTACGGCCCGCATCTGGACGTCTTCATGCTCGACGAGCGCAGCTATCGCGGCCCCAATGGTCCGAACCTGGAAACGGAATACGGCCCCGCGTCCTACTTCCTTGGGCCCGATCAGATGGCCTGGCTGAAGCGCGGCCTGCTCAACTCACGCGCGACCTGGAAGGTAATCGCCTCCGATATGCCGCTCAGCCTGCTCGTCTATGACGATGCAGCCAACAAGAAGGGGTCGGAAGCCTTTGCGCAGGGCGATGGCCCGCCGCGCGGCCGCGAGCTCGAGATCGCCGACCTCCTGCGCTTCATCAAGATGGCGCCGATCAAGAATACGGTGTGGCTGACCGCCGACGTGCACTACGCCGCGGCGCATTACTACGATCCGAACAAAGCGCAATTCCAGGATTTTGAGCCGTTCTGGGAGTTCGTCTCGGGTCCGCTGCATGCCGGCACGTTCGGGCCGAACGAACTCGACAACACCTTTGGACCGGACGTGCGCTTCATCAAGGCACCAGGCCTCGACAAGCAGAACCTGCCGCCGTCCGCCGGCATGCAATTCTTCGGGCACGTCAAGATCGATGGCGCCAGCGGGCAGATGACCGTGACCCTGCGTGACCGCGCCGACGTCGCGCTGTGGTCGACCACGCTCGATCCGAAGCTCGCTTAGAGGAAGCTGCTACCTGGAGGCACGCGCGCGCAGTGCGGCTTCCATCGCGTCACTCGAGCAGGGCTTCTGCAACCGAGGCACGTCAGCGAACTCGGGCGGAATCCGCGTCTCCGCGCCATAGCCGGTCACGAAGACAAACGGGATTTTCAGCGCGACCAGGCGCTCGGCGATCGCGAAGCTCTTCTCACGCACCAGCTCGACATCGAGCAGCGCGAAGTCCGGTACGCGGTCGGTGATCGTATCCAGCGCACGCGCGACCGAAGCAACGGTACGCACGTGCTTCACGCCGAAGCCGAGCAGGCGGTCCTCGAAATCGATCGCGATGATCGGATCGTCTTCAACGATCAGCACGTCGGCGGGGACATCGAAGCCGTCGAATGAAGCGCGCTGCATGATCTCGTCGGTTGAGGGCTGCATGGTCGTTCCGATCAGGATGGCCTTGGCCCGATGCATGCGCCCCGCGCACCGGTGGTTCCAGGAACGAAACCCACCACACCACAGTTTTCCCGTCTGTCCACTTGTGCACACTAACGCCGAATGGAACCCGCTAATGTCGAGGGGAGATCCGGGGAGTTTTGGGATGGATGCGCGAAGCAGCAAGTCAGCCGAGATTGCGAGCCGGCCCTACAACAATCTGCTGCGGCGACTGAGCCAGGCCGACTACGCGCTGATCGCGCCGCATCTGACAAGCGAGACAGCATCGGCGAACGAACTGCTCTACAATCCCGGCGATGACGTCCAGGTCGTGCACTTTCCCTGCGGGCCGTCGCTTGCGACCTTCCTCGTACCCAACGAGGACGGCCGCGACGTCGAGACCATTCTGGTCGGCCGCGAGGGCGCCGTCGGCGGCAT
This sequence comes from Bradyrhizobium sp. UFLA05-108, assembly GCF_059803455.1. NCBI lineage: Bacteria > Pseudomonadati > Pseudomonadota > Alphaproteobacteria > Hyphomicrobiales > Nitrobacteraceae > Bradyrhizobium > Bradyrhizobium sp. UFLA05-108. The sequence goes on from NZ_JBANAZ010000091.1 coordinate 5,023, forward strand.
CGTCAGCGAGGGCTATCTGCCGGCCTATACGCGGATCGTCGTGAAGTTCGGCGGCCCCTTCGTGCGCATCCATGTCGGCAAGCTCGAGGCTGCCAAGCGGAGCTCGCCATCGCTGCGCAATGTCTTTGCCCGCTATGCCGATTGCATGCTCGCGCAGATCTTCCAGTCGACGGCCTGCAACGCCATTCATTCGATCGAGCAGCGCACCGCCAAATGGATCTTGGCCGCGATGGAGCGCACCGACGGCGACGACAGCGTGCCGCTGACCCACGAGCAGCTCGCGACGCTGCTCGGCGTCGGGCGCAGCTATGCAAGCCGCGTCATCCAGTCGTTCAAGGCGCAAGGTGTGATCGAGACTCGCCGCGGCTCGATCCTGGTGCGCAACCGCGATGGCCTGAAGTTGCGGGCCTGCCTGTGCAATGACGCGGTGAAGGACCATTTCGAGGAGGTGCTGCGCGGGGTCTATCCGACGGAGGAGGCCGATGGCGGCGCGGAAGGGGGTCCGCTAACCCCCTCCCGCTCCTAAGCCCCGGGGATTCCCGGACAAAATTCAGTCAACCAATCCCGAAAGAACGCATTGTTTTTTGGCGTTTTCTGCCTATATTGCGCTGCAAACGCGTTAGGTGCCCGGCTCTGATGGCCGGGTTTCCTTTTTGGGCGGAAAGCGCCCGTTTCTCAGGTTTCCAGCGTTGTTTCGAGAAGAGGTCCCGGTCTGACCGGCGAGATCGCGCTAACCCATTGTTCGACCGCAAAGAAGCTCACTCATGAATCTTCGTAACGTCGCCATCATCGCCCACGTCGACCACGGCAAGACGACCCTGGTCGACCGTCTCCTCCAGCAATCCGGCACCTTCCGCGAGAACCAGAAGGTGACCGAACGCGCCATGGACTCCAACGATCTGGAGCGCGAGCGCGGCATCACCATCCTGGCCAAGGCCGCCTCGGTGCAGTGGAAGGACACCCGCGTCAACATCGTCGACACCCCAGGCCACGCCGATTTCGGCGGTGAGGTCGAGCGTATCCTGAACATGGTGGACGGCGCGCTGGTGCTGGTCGATGCCGCCGAAGGCCCGCTGCCGCAGACCAAATTCGTGGTCTCCAAGGCGCTCAAGGTCGGCCTGAAGCCGATCGTCGTCATCAACAAGGTGGACCGCCCCGATGCGCGCCCGACCGAGGTGATCAACGAGGTGTTCGACCTGTTCGCGGCGCTCGACGCCAGCGAGGAACAGCTCGACTTCCCGATCCTCTACGGGTCGGCCAAGCAGGGCTGGATGGCCGAGAGCCCCGAAGGTCCGAAGGACAAGGGCATGGAGCCGCTGTTCGACCTGATCCTGCGCCACGTCGCACCGCCGAAGGTCGAGGAAGGCCCGTTCAAGATGATCGGCACCATCCTGGAGGCCAACCCCTATCTCGGCCGCATCATCACCGGCCGCATCTCGTCCGGCATCCTCAAGCCGAACCAGCAGGTCAAGGTGCTCAACGCCGATGGCAAGCTGGTCGAGCAGGGCCGCATCACCAAGATCCTGGCGTTCCGCGGTCTCGAGCGCACGCCGCTCGAGGAAGCCGAAGCCGGCGACATCGTCGCGATTGCGGGCCTCACCAAGGGCACCGTCGCCGACACCTTCTGCGATCCGACCGTCGAGGTGCCGCTGCCGGCACAGCCGATCGACCCGCCGACCGTGTCGATGTCGTTCATCGTCAACAACTCCCCGCTCGCCGGCACCGAAGGCGACAAGGTGACGAGCCGCATGATCCGCGACCGTCTGCTCCGCGAAGCGGAAGGCAATGTCGCGTTGCGCGTCGTCGAAGCCTCCGACAAGGATGCGATGGAAGTGTCGGGCCGCGGCGAATTGCAGCTCGCGATCCTGATCGAGACCATGCGCCGCGAAGGTTTCGAGCTCTCGGTGTCGCGTCCGCGCGTCGTGTACCAGATGGACGAAGCCACTGGCGCCACCATGGAGCCGATCGAGGAAGTCGTCATCGACGTCGACGAGGAGCATTCCGGCGTCGTCGTGCAGAAGATGAGCGAGCGCAAGGCCGAGCTGATTGAAATGAAGCCCTCGGGCGGCAATCGTCAGCGCCTGGTGTTCTACGCGCCGACCCGCGGCCTGATCGGCTACCAGGGCGAGCTTTTGACCGACACCCGCGGCACCGCAATCATGAACCGCCTGTTTCACGGCTATGCCCCGTACAAGGGCGAGATCCAGGGCCGTCGCAACGGCGTGCTGATCTCCAACGACCAGGGCGATGCGGTGGCCTATGCCATGTTCAAGCTGGAAGATCGCGGCCCGATGATGATCGAGCCGGGCTGGAAGGTCTATCGCGGCATGATCGTCGGCGAGCACACCCGTGACAACGATCTCGAGATCAACGTTCTCAAGGGCAAGCAGCTCACCAACATCCGCACCACGTCCAAGGACGAGGCGGTGCGCCTGACCCCGCCGATCCGAATGACGCTGGAAAAGGCGCTCGCTTATATCGAGGACGACGAGCTCGTCGAGGTGACGCCGAAGTCGATCCGGCTGCGCAAGAAGCACCTCGACCCGAACGAGCGCAAGCGCGCCGAGAAGGCCAAGGAAGCAGTGGCGTAAAGCCACTCCCGCTGTCATCTCACTGTCATGCCCCGCCACCGGGTCTCGCCTTCGGCGAGCCCGATGACGGGCTCAGGCGGGGCATCCAGTACGCCGCGGCTTCTCAATACACGACTACTGTCTCTGGAATACTGGATCACCCGCCTTCTTCGCGGGTGATGACAGCTCGTTTATGGTGGCTTCTCAGCGAACGTGCTAGAGCCCAGCCATGATCTCCCTCCCCTCCTCCGTCGACGTCGCGATCATTGGTGCGGGCGCCGCTGGCCTCGGTGCAGCGCATGCGCTGAAGGACTCGGGCCTCTCTGTCATCGTACTGGAGGCGCGTGACCGGCTCGGCGGCCGCGCCTGGACCGTCCAGGCCTCTCCGGAGGTGACGTTCGATGTCGGCTGCGGCTGGCTGCATTCGGCGGACAAGAATTCCTTCGTAGGAATCGCCGAACGACTGAATTTCGAGGTCAATAGGGATCTTCCGCCCTGGCGCGATCGCGCCTTTGGCGAGGTGTTTCCCGACAGCGAGCGCGAGGACTTCGGACGCGCGATCGACGAATTCTATGAGCGCGTCGCGGAAGCTGCGCAAGACGACGAGGATGCACCAGCCGAACGCTATCTCGAACCCGGCAATCGCTGGAATCCGATGATCAACGCAGTCTCGACCTATGTAAACGGCTGCGAGCTCGACCGCGTCTCTATTCTGGACATGGACGCTTACGAGGACACCTACTTCAATTGGCGCGTGCGGGCCGGGTTTGGCGCGCTGATCGCGGCCTATGGTGCGTCATGTCCCGTGGCACTGAACTGCAACGTCATGCTGATCGATCACGCCGGCAAACGCATCCGGCTCGACACGTCGCTCGGCACGCTCGATGCAGCAAAGGTGATCGTCACGGTACCGACCAACCTGATTGCAGATGAAGCGATCCGGTTCTCGCCGCAGCTCCCGGCCAAGGTCGACGCCGCGCGCGGCCTGCCGCTGGGCGTCGATGACAAGGTGACGCTGGCGCTGGAGAACGCGGAAGCCTTTCCAAAGGAAGGCAATTTGCGCGGCGCCACCATGCGCACCGCCATGGGCACCTATCACATCCGCCCATTTGGTCAGCCCTGCATCGACGGCTTTTTCGGCGGCCGCTTTGCACGCGAATTGGAGGACGCCGGCGACGGCGCCTTCGCCGCACAAAGCATCGACGAGATCGCCGGTTACCTCGGCAACGACATCAGGCGCAAGCTGAAACCGCTGCGTGAGTCGCGTTGGGCTCACGACCCCTTCGCCCGCGGTTCCTATTCTCACGCGCTCCCCGGTCATGCCGGCGACCGCGCCGTGCTGGCGGCTCCCGTCGATGGGCGGCTGTTCTTCGCAGGCGAAGCGACGTCGCCGAACTTTTTTTCGACCGCACACGGAGCGCGAGATTCGGGGGAGCGCGCCGCAAAGGAAGTGCTGGCGGAAATGGCAAAGCTGTAGCAACGAACTCCGTCATTGCGAGCGCAGCGAAGCAATCCGGAAATCCCTCCGCGGAAAGATTCTGGATTGCTTCGTCGCTTCGCTCCTCGCAATGACGAGGGCTACTGCTCGATCACCCGCGCCCGCAAATCTGCGTCCGGCACGAAGCACGCATCGTACTTGCCGAAAATGCGGTAGCGGTTGCGTGCGACGAGATTGTAGAGCGCGTTCCGCAGCGGCTTCGGCACGGCGAACAGCGCGCGCACCCAGCCCCAGCGGGGAAGCTGCGAGAGCACCGTAAGTGCGGCGTCCGATTTCATGAACGCCTCACCGCCGTGAACGACCGCGTTGGTGTCGGGATCATCGGGATCGATGCCGAAGGTTTTCGCGAGCCTCATCCCATAGCCCGACTGGATCGGCGTAAAACGAAAGCGCTTTGCCGTGTCGCGCGTCGCGACGAAGCGGACCCAGCGTGAGCAGAAGATGCAGACGCCGTCGAACAGGATCACGTCGTCGTCGGGCCATCTGGGCATCAGCGGTTATCCAGCATCAGAAGTGCGACAAGCATCAGCACGATGGCCGGTCCTGTCTTCACCAACGCGCCGAGCGGCTCTATCCAGAGATCGGGCGTCAGGATCGCCGCGCCGACCATATAGCCGAGCGAGGCGATGATGCCCGCGACGAGCCCGACGCCCGCGGTGCGGCGGAACGCGATGAGCACCCCGATACTCATGTCCATCAGGCTGGTACCGATGGTGACGGGATCGACCAGTGCGGCTGGAAAGCCGTGCGCCGACAGGATGCCAGCGGCGGCGCGGTAGGAAACGAACAGGGCGATGAAGCCGGAGACGACCCAGAACGCGACCAGGCTCGCAAAGACAAGCGCCTTGACCAGGTATAGCCGCGCGAACCATTTGTCCTGGATGGTGGCGGGATGACGCCCAATCGTGTCTGTCAGCGTCTTCGGCACGATGGCTGTAGCTGCAATCCAATGCTGCGGGTCGCCCGTCACGCCGCGGCGCAGTTCGGCGATCGCGGTCGAGCGCATCGGCGGCATCCAGCCGAGCCGGCTGGCGAGATCGCCTGCCCACGCGCCGCAATCGAGCAGGAATGTCGGCATCGCAAAATGCGACCAGCCTGCGGTGCCAAAGGCGATGCGGAACTGCTTGATGACACCGGCCATCGCCACCTGTTCCGCCTGCATCAGATCCCAGCTGACGGCTTTCACGGCGGGATCGTCGATGTCGCGCGCCGCGAGCCAGGCGATCGTGGCCGCGATGTCCTCGACCGCAACGGGCCGGAAGGGCGTCGCCATCTCCTTGGCCGGCAGGTCGAACGGAAAGGCAGCGAGCGCGCGCAGCATGGCGCTGCCGCCATAAGCCGACGGTGCGACCACGAAGCCGGGGCGCAGGATCGCGTGAGGAATGCCGGAAGAGCCGATCAGGCGCTCGGCCTCGCGCTTGGTCGTGGCGAACGCTGTGTGATCCTCGTTGGCCGCGCCGGGGATCGAGATGTGCACCAGCCGGATCGTGCGACCGCTCGCGCCGATCGCCTGCAACAGGCGCGCGACGAAGTCGCGATGCACCGCATTGATGTCGCTTCCGGGGGCGTCCTGGAGCACGCCCAGGCAATTCACGATCACATCGACCGCATGCTCGCTCAAAAGGCGCGTCAGCGCCGCCGCATCGAGGTTGAGGATCTGCAACTCGATGTCGAGCGCGCTCATCTTCTGCGCTGGCGACAGCTGTCGCGCCACACCGATGACGCGAAAGCCACGGGCGCGCAGATCGTCGGTGACGAAGCGGCCGATCAGGCCGGAGGCTCCCAGCAGGAGAATGTTGTGCACCACTTCACTCATCGCGTCACTCAAAACGGCTTTGCGATCATCAGCCAGAGGATCAGCATCGTCGCGCCAAACCCCGGGAAGCCGAAGACGAACCACCGGCGGAACAGCACAAAATAGCGCGGCGGCAGGGCCACGCGCTGAACCACCGCCTTGCGCGCGAGATCGCGCATCTCGATCTGCATGAACACCACGGGCACCCAGAACAGCCCGGCGACCGCGTAGAGCGCAAGCGAGACGAGCAGCCACCGCTCCGTGATCGCCGTCGCCGAGAGCATCATCAAGAGACCGCCCGTGACCGGCTGGAGCATGACGGCCGAGAGCGTGAACAGGGCATCCGCGATCACCACGACCGAGGCCGTGCGCGCGATGAACTCGGCATCCTGGCTGCGATGCGCCATCAGCATGAAGAACGCGATGCCGCTGCCGGTACCGAGAATGACGATGGCGCCCATGACGTGCAGATATTTGACCACGAAATACAACGTCATGGTTTTTTGACTGCCACGGGCTTCGGCGATTTCAGCACGCGTTCCAGCTCGGCGCTGACGGCTTTGACGCCGGCTTCAGCCTCGATCATCCAATGGCCCTCGCTGCCCACGGCAGGCAGGGCGCGGAAATCGACCTTGCCACCATTGATGCGAAACGCATCGGCCAATTGCCGCGAAAATGCCGGCGCGAAATAGGTGTCGTTGGCCGCCACCAGCCACGTGACGGGCACGCGCGCCGCCTTGCCGAACTCGCCTGCCACCGAGGTGAGAGTATGTGGCGCGCAGATCTGGTTCGGGAAGTCGTTGGCGTGGCCGCCGCGCCCGGGTGCGAAGACGATGATGGCGCCAACCGTCTTGGGGTCGGCATTGGAGAGTGCCAGCGCGCCCCAGCCGCCCGCGGAATGACCGAGCACGACGGCGCCATCCTTGTGGACAAAATCCTGCTCTCGCAAGAATTCCAGCGCGCGTGCGATTTCCTCGGCGGTGGCGCGGCCCGAGCGCGCATAATCCGCCTCGTCGCAGCCGCCCTGATCCTCGACATAGCGGCCGCCGGTTGTGCCATGGCCGAGCCGTTCCGGCACCAGCACGGCAAAGCTGCGCGCGACCAGGAATGCAGCCAGCGCGCGGTACTCCGGTTGCGGCATTTGCGCACGACGCAGCACGTTCTGCGTCGAGGCATGCGCGATCAGCGCGAGACGGAACGGGCCGTCGCCGGGCGGCCGGAAGAGCAGGGCGCGCGCCGCGACAGTCGGGTCGGATGTCGGCACGCGCCACTCTTGCCGGCGAAACGGCTCGCCTTCCGCGCCCGCGGCGCCCAACGCGCTCCGTGCGCATACGGGCGAGGCCGCCAGCATGGCGAGCCAACAAAGGATAACGACGAGCTTCAGGGACCGCATGAGTTTGCCGGAAGCGGATTCGAACAGCGAAGGCCAGAGTAGCTGGAACGAATCATCCTGGGCGGACTTTTCTGCGTGGCCGCCATGAAGGCCTTTGTCACAAAGCAGTTTTGCACCGGTGCGCGGCAGGCCAATGCCGTCCAAAGCGGCGCCCTGTCCTCTTTCGGTACAACACGGCCATGAAACTGATGCAGAAAATCCACACGTTAACCGATAATTAACGATGGCTCTTGCCGCCGGCCCGGCGACTTGGTTTGATCGCGTCCATGAGCACAACCCTGATCGAGGTCCGGCCGGCCAAAGCTGCAGACGCAGCCGCGGTGGCGTCTACTCATGACGAAGCCTGGCGCTCGGCCTATCAGGGCATCATCCCCGGTGCCGAGCTTGAAAAGCTGATCAACCGTCGCGGCCCGCAATGGTGGGACAGCGCGATCCGCAAGGGCAGCCGCGTCAGCGTGCTGGTGTTCGGCGACAAGATTGCGGGCTACGCCAATTACGGCCGCAACCGCGCCCGCAGCCTGCATTTCGACGGCGAGATCTACGAGCTTTACCTGCGTCCGGAATTCCAGGGGCTGGGCTTCGGCCGGCGCCTGTTTACCGCCGCCCGCCGCGACCTGACGCAGAGCAATTTGAAGAGCATGGTGGTCTGGGCGCTGTCCGATAACGATTCGGCCACGGAGTTTTACCGGGCGCTGGGTGGCCGCATGGTGGCGCGCTCCTCAGAGCGGTTTGGGCCCAAATCGCTCGACAAGGTCGCTTTCGCCTGGACCAATTGATCTGCCGTCGTTGGGTCGGCCGTACATCCTTCCGCCGATACCGTTCGACCATTTGAGCCGGTAGAACCGGGGTTCATAATTTCGCGAAAAGTCGATGGATCGGCGGGCCAAGCCCGCGTATGACAGCGCCAAATCGCTGCCGGGCGAGATCCTTTCGACAAACACGGAGTCTTTTATGCGTATCGATGCGGTCTCGATCGGGGCCAAAGTGCCAAACGAAGTCAACGTCATCATCGAAGTGCCGGTTGGCGGCGAGCCGATCAAGTACGAGATGGACAAGGAAGCCGGCACGCTGGTGGTCGACCGCTTCCTCTATACGCCGATGCGCTACCCCGGCAATTACGGCTTCATCCCGCACACGCTGTCGGATGACGGCGACCCCTGCGACGTCTTGATCGTCAATACCCGCGCCATCATCCCCGGCGCCGTCATGAGCGTGCGCCCGGTCGGCGTGCTGTTCATGGAGGACGAGGCCGGCGGCGACGAGAAGATCCTGGCGGTGCCGTCGTCAAAGCTCACGCAGCGCTACGACAAGGTCAAAGCCTATAGCGACCTGCCCGACATCACGCTGCAGCAGATCCAGCACTTCTTCGAGCACTACAAGGACCTCGAGAAGGGCAAATGGGTGAAGATCCTGCGCTGGGGTGGCCCGGAGGAGGCGCACAAGCTGATCCTCGAAGGCATCGAGCGCGCGAAGAAGAAGTAGAGGCCTCTTGTCCCGGACGCGGTGCGGCATGAAATGATGCGCCGCTGAGCCGGGACCCATGGTGCCGCTGGGCCTGGCTCGGCAGCGCATCACTGGCGTGCTGCGCTGCGTCCGGGGCACGAGCTTCGTTTGGAATGGCTATGCGCCGGCTTCTCAGGATCATCCGCAATGTCGTTCTGTTGATCGCCGCCGGCGTGCTCGTGCTCGCCGGCGTCTTGCTGTTCAACGTCTCCACGCGGGCGTCGCGCCAGGTGCAGGTCGCGCCGATCCCCCGCGCCACCGTCGATACCGAGAGCGCGGCAAAACGGCTGTCGGAGGCGATCCGCTTCCAGACCATCTCGAACTTCCTCAATCCGGAGCAGGACGCTGACGCTCTGCGCGGGCTCGAGGCGCATATCTCGCAAAGCTTTCCGGCGTTCAATGCGACAGCCAAGCGCGAGGTGATCGGCGGCCACAGCCTGCTCTATACCTGGGAAGGCTCTGATCCCAAGGCGCAGCCGATCGCGCTGCTCGCGCATCAGGACGTGGTGCCGATCGCGCCGGGCACCGAGAAGGACTGGCAGCAAAAACCATTCGACGGCGTTGTCGCCGACGGCTTCATCTGGGGCCGCGGCTCCTGGGACGACAAGGGCAACCTCTATTCCATGCTGGAGGCGGCCGAGCAGATGGCGAAGGACGGCTTCCGCCCGAAGCGGACGATCTACTTCGCCTTCGGCCATGATGAGGAGGTTGCGGGCACGCGCGGCGCCAAGGTGATCGCGGCCACGCTTGCCGCGCGCGGCGTGCATCTCGACTTCGTGCTCGACGAAGGCCTCTTGATCGCCGAAGGCATGATGAAGGGCCTGGGCAAGCCGGCCGCGCTGATCGGTGTCGCAGAAAAGGGTTATGCGACCCTCGTGCTGACCGCGCATACGACGCCGGGACATTCCTCGATGCCGCCGCGCGAGACCGCGATCGGCATGATGAGCGCGGCGCTGGCGCGGCTGGAGGATCACCGGCTGCCGATGCATATCCGCGGCGCGGTCGCCGAGATGTTCGACACGCTGGCGCCGGAGATGAGCGGCTTCAGCCGCATCGCTCTCTCCAACCTCTGGCTGTTCAAGCCGCTGCTCTTGCGCGAGTTCGGGAAGAACGGCCCGAGCGAGGCGATGGTCCGCACCACCACCGCGCTCACGATCTTCAATGCCGGCGACAAGGACAATGTGCTGCCCGGAAATGCGGAGGCCACCGTGAATTTCCGCCTGCTGCCCGGCGACACGCAAGCCAGCGTCACCGATCATGTCCGCACCACGATCGACAACGAGAAGATTTCGATCGCACCGTTTCCCGGCAATACCGATCCGCCGCCGGTGACGGGGACCGCGAGCAAATCCTATGCAGCGCTGAACCGCACGATCCGGGAGATCTTTCCCGACGTCGTCGTCGCGCCCAGCCTGATGGTCGCCGCAACCGATTCACGCCACTACGCTGATATTGCCGACAACATTTTCCGCTTCTCGCCGGTGCGCGCCAATGGCGAGGACTTGAAACGGTTTCACGGAACCAATGAGCGCCTCAGCATCGAAGGCTATGCCGACATGATCCGCTTCTACCGGCGGCTGATCGAGAATACGGCGGGCTGAATCACCTGGTCATTCCGGGATGGTGCGTTAGCACCGGAATGTCAATCGGAGTTCTACACCGCCGGCTTCGACAGGCCGGCGATTGCGCAGGCGGCGCGCAGCGTGTTCACCAGCAAGCACGCCACCGTCATCTGGCCGACGCCGCCGGGCACCGGCGTGATCGCACCCGCAACGTTCAACGCTTCCTGATAGGCGACGTCGCCGACGAGACGCGTCTTGCCGCCCTCCCTGGGAACGCGGCTGATACCAACGTCGATCACGGTCGCACCCGGCTTCAGCCAGTCGCCGCGCACCATTTCCGCCTTGCCGACGGCAGCGTAGACGAGGTCGGCACGCCGGACGAGCCCAGGCAGATCGCGCGAGCGCGAATGCGCAATCGTCACCGTGGCGTTCTCGTTCAGCAGCAACTGCACCAGGGGACGGCCGACCAGGTTGGAGCGGCCGAGGACGATGGCGTTCATGCCCTCGAGCGAGGCGTGCACGCTCTTGGTCAGGATGATGCAGCCGAGCGGCGTGCACGGCGACAGCGCCTGGAAACCGCCCGCGAGCCGGCCGGCATTGTTCGGATGCAGCCCATCGACGTCCTTGGCGGGATCGATGGCGTTGATAACGGCCTCGGTATTGAGACCCTTGGGCAGCGGCAGCTGCACCAAAATGCCGTGCACGGCGGGATCGCGATTGAGTTTTGCGACCACCGCCAGCAAATCCGCCTGCGAGACGTCGGCCGGCAATTTGTGCTCGAACGAGGCCATGCCGGCCGCCTGCGTCTGGGCGTGCTTGGAGCGGACATAGACTTCGCTGGCGGGATCGTTGCCGACCAGCACGACAGCCAAGCCCGGGACCAAATTGTGCTCGCGCTTGACGCGGGCAACCTCGTCCGCGACGCGGGCGCGGAGCTCCGCTGCAATGACTTTTCCATCGATGATTTTGGCCGTCATGTCCTAATCCCCATTCGTCGACTTGGCCGCGGCAAGCCGGCGCAACGCCTCTCCAAGGCGCGCCGGGTCGCCGTCGACCGCAATCTGCTTCAGTCGCGAGGTGGCACCCGAGAGCAGCCGCACGCTCGCCTTTGGCACGCCGAGCGATTTCGCAAGCAGCTGCAAGACCGCACGGTTGGCCTCGCCGCCATCGGCAATCGCGCGCACCCGCACCTTGAGCACGCTGCGGCCGTCGGAGAGCGCCTCGATGCCGTCGATGTCGTCACGGCCGCCGCGCGGCGTGACCCGCAGCGCGATACTGATGCCCGAGGTGGAATAGCGCCAGGGTTCTGTAGAGGGCTTTGTCGAGGCCAATGCCCGCCTGCTTCGCCTAAATCACGTTCGGGTAGATGTAGTATGCGATCACCTTCTGGATAAACAAGATGATCAGAATCAGGATGATCGGCGAGATGTCGATGCCGCCGAGGTTGGGCAGGAAATTGCGAATCGGCGCCAGCACCGGCTCGGTGATGCGGTACAGGAATTCCGCCACCGCCGAGACGAACTGGTTGCGGGTGTTCACCACGTTGAAAGCGATCAGCCAGGACAGGATCGCGGAGGCGATCAGCAGCCAGACGTAGAGGTCGAGCACGATGAGGACGATGTCGAGAACGGCACGCATGGCTGTGAGAACTCTGGTTCCGGTGGGGATTGAGGCCTTTTGCTAGATATCGGTTCCCCCCGGCCCAAACAAGGGAAGTCCCGGCACCGACCGGCCAAAACCGGGTTATGCCCGTCCTTGACTTGACCTTGGCGGGGACTTAAATGGCCCCCGGTTGTCGGCCGCGTTTACCAGAGCGGCCAGCAAACGGGGCCATAGCTCAGCTGGGAGAGCGCGTCGTTCGCAATGACGAGGTCGGCGGTTCGATCCCGCCTGGCTCCACCACGCTTCGCCCTTCGGGCTACGCGTGGCGCAGCCACGCAAGAGTCCGAGGGGCGAAGCGTGGTGTCCGGCGAAGCCCAAAGGGCGAAGACGGACGAAGCTGGCCCTTGCCTTCCATCCAATCGACTTCAGTCGCACAAGATCAGCCGTTGCGCGTCCGCAAGGCGAAGACCAAGCCGCGCTGCGATCACTCAGCGGCTTGTGCCATGACAGGTCTGCGCACCAGCCAGCCATCGATGAAATTCTTCAGCCAGGCCCGTTCGGCAACGTCATAGACCGCGCGGTCCGCGAAATGATGGTGGCGGGCGCACGCGCCGGGCGCACTCAGGCCGTCATAGCCACGCGTGGTCCAGCGATGCATCATCGCGTAGGTCACGTCGGGATGAAACTGGAAGCCGAAGGCATTGCCGGCACAGAACGCCTGCACCGGAAAATCATCGCCCTCGGCGAGCAGCTCCGCGCCGCCGGGCAGCTCAAAGCCTTCGCGGTGCCAGTGATAGACCTTGCCCGGCCAATCCGGGCACAGCGCGTGGCCCGCGGCCGTCGGACGGATCGGATAGTAGCCGATCTGTGTGAGCGCGTCGGGGTGCGGTGCGACGCGAGCCCCGAGCTGCATCGCGAGCATCTGCGCACCCAAGCAGATGCCGAGAAACGGCCGCTGCTCCCGCAACGGAATTTCGATCCAGTCGATCTCGCGGCGGATGTAGTCGTCGCAATCATTGGCGCTCATCGGCCCGCCGAAAAACACGGCACCCGCGTGATGTTCGAGCGTCTTGGGCAAGGGATCGCCGAAGCGCGGCCGGCGGATGTCGAGGCGATGGCCGAGCGCGCGCAAGGCGTTTCCAACCCGGCCGGGCGTCGAGGATTCCTGATGCAGGATGATCAGCACGGGCAGCGGAGGCTTACGGTCGGCGGCGGCGTCTGGCGCCCTTCTCCTGAAGGGGACCACCTCCGCACCGCCAAACCTGTCCGTCCGGAACGACATCGCCCTTTTTCAAAAGCCATAGGTTCAGATCGCCAGCATAACTAAGCGATCGTTAATTTCGTGTGAGTTTGCGCACACACTGAACCGAGACAAAGCAAGCGCCGGGCCAAATCGGAGTGCGCTAAAGTGTGATGAGATAGGGATGAAATCATCATCGCGCTTCAGGTTATTGTTTGAGCATGATCTTTTCGGAAAACCGCTTCACACTTTTCCGGATCATGCTCTAGCGCCGGCGCCTCTGGAACCCGCCGACGGCGGCCAAAATGAAGCCGCGCGGGAAGAAGCGCAGCAGGAACGGCACGATCTTGATGCCGAGGCCAGGCAGCACCGCCCGTTTATTGGCCATCAGCCCGCGATAGGCGGCGCGCGCAACATCAGCGGCCGAGACGTCGAGAACGGCGGAATCGAATCCGGGGACAAATCCGGCGCGGGCCTGAAATTCGGTCGCCACAGGTCCCGGGCAAAGCACGGTGACGCGGACGCCGCGCGCTCCGAGCTCGCCGCGCAGCGCCTCGGTGAAGGAGATGACGTAGGCCTTGGAGGCGTAATAGACGGCCATGCCCGGGCCGGGCAGGAAGCCCGCGATCGAGCCGACGTTGAGAATGCCACCCTTGTTCTTGACGAGCTGGTCCGCGAAACGTAGCGACAGATCGGTCAACGCGCGGATGTTGACGTCGATGATGCCGAGCTGCGCGGCGCGATCGCACTCGATCGCGTCGCCGAACACCCCGAAGCCGGCATTGTTGACGAGATGGTCGAGCTCGACGTCGGCAGCGGCCAGTGCCGCCGCGATCTTCTCGCCCGCGCCATTCTCTTCGAGATCGCAGGCGATCACGATCGGGGCCTTGCCGCCCTTGGCTGCGATCTCGCCGGCCAATACATCGAGCCGGTCGGCACGACGCGCCGTCAATGCCAGGCGGTGACCGTTCGCGGCAAACACGCGCGCCAGCTCCGTGCCTATGCCCGCCGAGGCACCGGTAATCAGCGTCACACGCTCAGTCACGATCGAAATCTCTTCAATGCCAGCGAAATTGGGGCGACACCCCAGGACGAGAGCATAGGCCGCGTGAGCGATGCAAGGCGCCCGTCGGCCTCGCGACGAGCAGCCGAGATGGAGGATGCAGAAAAACCGCTGATTTGCAGGGGTATTCGGCTAGGCTGTGATCGGCGGATACATTAAAGTTTCGTCATGTGGTCGCGACTGGCCGCGTCCCATCGATGCGCTCAAGTACTGGCGATGCCGTCATTGACCTGACCGGTGCGGCGACCCGCGATGAGATGCTTGAGGTCGATCCGGTCGCGCTGTGACACGCCGAGCAGATCGGAGGCACGCCAGACGACGTTGTCCTCGAACTCGGTGACCTGGCCGTCGGCATAGACGAGCTCCCACATCATCTCGACGATGCGCTTGCGGCCCTCTTCATTGAGCGAGCGCATGATGACGCTGGTGAAGTGATAGAGATCGACCGCCTCGCCCTCGACCTGGGTTGCGGAGGCGATCAGGCGGTCCGCAGTGCCGCGATCCAGCGAGAAATGGCTTTCGATCAGGTTGTGCAGCTTGCGCCGTTCGGCTTCCGTCGGCTCGCCGTCGAGCGAGATCACATGGATCAGCAGCGCGGTCGCCGCCAGGCGATAGTCGGTGTCGCCGAAGGCGCGATCCCCCGCCTGGGGGGCGACAATGTCGGCTATGAATTGGCGCAGTCCGTCGAGCATGAAAATCCTGCCGCAATGGGTGGCGCCGCAACGGCGGCCTGTCTCCTTTATATGAGCGGGAAATTCGCCCCGCGCAATGCGCGCTTATGCCCCGCGCTGCATTACGTTTCGGCAATCTGATCGGCGCGGCTTCCGAGTGAAACAAGCCGCTACACCCCGACGTCGTCCTGGCGAAAGCCAGGACCCATTACCCCGAATGGAAATTGTTGAAACGCGCTGGGGCCTCCAGCGTGCCTATTCCGCTGTCCTGTGGTTGGGTCCCGGATCCGCGCTTCGCTTGTCCGGGACGACAGCGGAGAATATGTCGGCGCTGCGAATCCCTCACGGCAGTTCGTACACCACCATCTTGTCGGCGATGCCGCGGAGCGCGGCCTGTTTCTGGATCGGCTTGATCGACCACTGCTCCAGGATCCTGGCGACCGCCGGCGCGTCCAGCACGGGACCGGTGATGTGGATTTCCTGGGCCATCGACACACTCTGCACGCGCGCGGCAATGTTGACGGTCCGGCCGAAATAGTCCTGGCGCTCGTTGAGCATCACCGCAAGACAAGGCCCCTCATGAATGCCGATCTTGAGAACGAGATCTTCGGAGCCGCGCTTCTTGTTCAACTCCTCCATCGCGGAACGCATGCGCAAGCCGGCGACAAGAGCGTCCTCCGGCTTGACGAACGTCGCCATCACGGCATCGCCGATCGTCTTCACCACCGCGCCCTTTTCGGACGCGATGATCTCGAGCAGCGCATGGAAATGCGCGCGCACGAGGTCGAAGGCGGCGAGATCGCCGACGCGCTCATAGAGCGCGGTCGAGCCCTTCAGGTCGGTGAACAGGAAGGTCAGCGAGGTGATCTGCAACCGCTGATCGATGTTGAGATTGTCCGCCTTGAAGACATCGCGGAAGGTCTGGTTGGACAGCATCCGCTTGGCGGTGAGGAACGGCTTGCGCTTGCCGATCAAATGATGCAGCGCCTCAGCCGCGATGAACACGGTCGGCAGCACGCGCACGCCGGCCTGATTGTCCAGGGACAGCCGCAGGGGTCCGGGCCGCAAGGTCGTGGTTCCCGTCGGGGCCTGGACCTTGTTGTACATGATCGCGAGTTGCTGACGCTCCTTGGTCGGCTCGCCCTGGACATCGATGAAATGCGCGGCATGCGTCACCGGCTCGAAGACGATGACGAAATCGTTCGGAAGCTGGAGCGACATCGTCGCCTTTTCGCCGGCCGGAAGCTCGAGCGTGTCGAGCGTGACCTCATTGGCGAGGGTCGCGAACGACTCCTTGTTGAAGTCGACGCCCGAGCTCCAGAACATCTGCTTGAAATACTCCCACACCGAAAGCGAGTCGGGGTCGTGCGCCGCGATGCGCCGCACGCGCGGACTGACGGTGAAGGAGACCTCGACGGCCTCGTCGACGGACGCCTTGTAGCCGCAGGCGCAGAGCGCGCAATGATAGTCGTCGGGCCGCAGCGCCTTCAGCGTCGTGTGGGCGCCGAGCACGCCGCCGCACCCCGGACACAAGACGTTCCAGCTCAGATCGAACAGTCCGAGACGCGCCGAATGCAGGAAGGCGGAGATGACCCGCTCCTCATCGAAGCCATGCTGCCTGGAGAAATCGATGGCGTTGATGCGGTTCAGCTCGTGATCCTCGCCGCGATCGATCAGCCGCTCGATCTGGTCGACCACCTTGGGCTCGGCGGTTTGCTTGAGAACCGAAAACTGGGCCTGAATGTCGCTCATGTTGCTTCATCTAGTGTGTTGGCGCAGCGATCCCAAGGACCGGCTAAGGACCGGCTCGTCACCGAGGCGTGATACGGAACTTGGGGGAATGGTCCGGCTGCGTCGTGACGACGCCGACGGGAATGACGGGGCCGGTGTCGGCCAGCTCAACACGGAATTCACCGATCAGCCGGGCCAGAGCCAGCACCGACTCGGCCTGCGCAAAAGGTGCGCCGATGCAGACGCGCGGGCCGGCGCCGAACGGCAGATAGGCGAAGCGGTCGGGCGGCGTCGCCGACATGAAGCGCTTGGGGATGAAGGCGTTGGGCTGGTCCCAGAGCTTTTCGTGACGGTGCAGCAGCCATGGCGCGATCATGATGATGTCGCCCTTCTTGATCTCGACACCCGCGGCGTTGTCCTTGTCGAGCGCCGCGCGCGCGATCAGGAAGGCCGGCGGATAGAGCCGCATGGTCTCCTCGATGACGGCGCGGGTGAATTTCTGCCGGTCGATATCGGCCATGCTGTCCAGGTGCTCGCCGCGCGTCTCGGAGGCGACTTCCTCCTGGGTTTCGGGATCGAGCGCCAGGAGATAGAGCGCCCAGGACAGAGCCGTCGCGGTCGTCTCGTGACCCGCCAGGATCATGGTTGCGACCTCGTCGACGAGCTGCTCGTCCGAAAAGCCCTTGCCGGTCTCGGGATCGCGCGCTTCGTCCATGAGGTCGAAGAGATCGCGCGGCGGCGCGCCCTCCTTCTTGCCGGCGGCCCGCCGCTCGGCAATCAGCATCGCGACGAACGCGGTCCAGCGCTTGCGGAAACGGGCGCGCGCGAAATCCATCGGGCTCGGCCAGGAAACCGGCAGCAGCATGTCGAGGAAATAGGGCCGACCCAGGCGCTGGCCATATTCCATGACGAAATTGCGCAAGGTCGCGCCGTGCTTGTCCATGCCGAACGAGAACATCGTGCGACCGGCGATCTCGAGAGTCATCCGCTGCATGATTTCGCGGAGGTCGATGACCTCACCGGCTTTCGTCTTGAGCTTCGCGATAGTCTCGTCGAGCACCGCCGTCATGTGCGGGACGAGGTTTGCGGTGGCATGCGGCGTGAACGCGGGCGCCAGCGTTCGACGCTGGTGCCGCCACGGCTGGCCTTCCGCGATGAGCAGACCCTGCCCGAGCACCGGACGCAGCATCCGGATGCCGGCCGGCGTACGCGTATAGTTCTCGTAATTATTGAGCAGGATGTGCCGGATCGAGTCCGGCCGGTTGAGGATGAAGCTGTTGCGGAGGAAGAAGCGGCCCTGGATGACGTCTTCCTCATAGGCGCGCTGTGCCCACGTCGCGATCATGTTCTTGCGGATCACCGCAACGCGGCGGAGGAATGGCATTCCCTCCGGCGCACGCGGCGGGGTCGGCGGAATGATGGGCCGGCGTACCTGGGCGACATTCATGGGCTCTCTCCCCGCATATCCACCGCATCCACACAGCTAGTAAGTCAGTTCGGCAATCGCAATCCTGTTCTCGGCGGCCGACCACGCCCGGGCGACGATCCGTTCTTCGTTGAACTCAGCCACGACGTTACGCCCGACGTCTGTGGCCGGAAGTCGCAGGGTTGCTGCCGTATCCGTTGGCACGCCCGGCTTGACGTCCGCCGGCTCCTTGCCGTCGAACAGCAGGATGTCGCGCGGCAGGCCGAAATAGCCGCGCGGCCGTGACAAAATCAGGACTGCACCGGCCCCGGCATCGGGCGGCCCGAGCGGGCGCGCGGCACGCAGGTGCACCACGTCCGACGAGCGCGGAAAGGGCGAGCGGTAGATATGCGTCGTGGGCGCGCCGGGCGAGGTCAGCACGAATTCGAGCGACCAGGTCGGCTCAACCTGCGCCGGCCCCCAGCGGCCATCGGCGGCGGTCTTTGCGCTATGCACTGCACCGCCCTGGCGCTCGCCGCTCGCGGGATCGACGCGAAACACATCGACGGTGGC
Source organism: Bradyrhizobium sp. UFLA05-108 (assembly GCF_059803455.1). Lineage (NCBI taxonomy): Bacteria > Pseudomonadati > Pseudomonadota > Alphaproteobacteria > Hyphomicrobiales > Nitrobacteraceae > Bradyrhizobium > Bradyrhizobium sp. UFLA05-108. The sequence continues at coordinate 23,629 of NZ_JBANAZ010000091.1, forward strand.
GCCCTCCACGGGACGATTGGTCGGCACGCCACCGGGCGTTCCCATCACCAGCCCGCTCAACTTGACGCTGCTCTCGGGCACGATCGCGATGCGCTCCGGCTCGCGCCCCGCGATGAACTTGTAGATCTCGCGGAAGGCACGTGGATGAAACGCGACCTCGCGATGATCGAGCGCGCCGAGCACGAGGTTGGTGGCGCCTTTCAGCTCCGGGCCTTCGGCGGTGACATTGGTGGGCACACCCGGCTTGCCGATGAAGCGGCCATCGGCCTGCGCATATTTGTCCATGCCGTCGCTGCGCAGGGTGAGGAAGGCCGTTCCCGGCGTCACCTCGCTCTCGCCCTCGTTCAGGCCGCGCAGAAAGGCGCCGCGCCCATTGAACTCGTTGCCAAGCGCATCGTCGGTAGCCCAGACACCGTGGTTAGGCGTGCCGCACAGCACGGCATGACTGACATCGCCGGCGCCGCCGTTCTTGATGACGTTACGGATAGAGTTGCCGCCGCGCGAGCTGCCGACCAGCGCGACGCGCGCAGCGCCGGTGCGGCGCTTCAATTCAGCGATCGCAGCGGCCAGCTCGCGGCGCTGATCTTCGGTCGAGGAGCGGCTGGGCTGTTCGACGCTGTCGACGTCCCGCGCATTGGGATCGGTGAAATTGATCGCCAGCATGCGATCGCGCGCAACGCCATTCGACTCCATCCGCCATAATGTCGTCATCCAGAGCGCGCCGTAGTCGCCGTTGCCGTGCACGAACAGGATCGGCGGCACCTCAGCGGCGGCTGGCGCTGCGGGCGCGGTCTGAGCCAATGCAGACGTCCGCAAGCTCGCAACCGCGAAAGGCAGCGCGCTGGCGCCCTGCAGGATTGTCCGTCGCGATAGTTTCATGTCGTTCCTCCCCCGGCAAACCACCTGGTTGCACTGCTTATAGCCGTCTAACCACTGGACAGCGAAGGACTTTCGCAGGCATCACTTGGTCAAGCAGGAATCGCCGAACCATTTCTCGCAAGCCATTTGGAAGGGGATATGACCGAGCAGCCGAAACGCCAGAAATTCGCCAATGACGGCATCACCGCACCCCTGCGGTATACCTTATTCCGGCGCATCTGGCTCGCCAGCCTGCTCTCCAATCTCGGACTCCTGATCCAGGGCGTGGGTGCAGCCTGGGCGATGACGCAGATGGCGGCGTCGGCCGACAAGGTCGCGCTGGTGCAGACCGCGCTGATGCTGCCGATCATGCTGATCTCGATGCCGGCTGGCGCCATCGCCGACATGTATGACCGCCGCATCGTCACCCTCATCTCGCTCTCGATCGCGCTGATCGGTGCATCCGCGCTCACGATACTGGCCGGGCTCAAGCTGATCACCCCCGAAACGCTGCTCGCCTTCTGCTTCATCGTCGGCAGCGGCAACGCACTGTTCGGCCCGGCCTGGCAGTCCTCGGTCAGCGAGCAGGTGCCGCCAGACTCGCTGCCATCGGCGGTGGCACTGAACGGCATCAGCTACAACATCGCGCGCAGCTTCGGCCCCGCGATCGGCGGCGTCATCGTTGCTGCGGCTGGCGCGGTGGCGGCGTTTGCCTGCAACGCGATCCTCTATCTGCCGCTGCTGGTCGTGCTGCTGCTGTGGCGGCGCTCCACCGAACCGTCGCGCCTGCCGCGGGAAAAGCTCAACCGTGCCATGGTCTCCGGCGTGCGCTACATCACCAATTCGCCGCCGATCAAGATCGTGCTGTTGCGGACGCTGGTGATGGGCCTGATCGGCGGCGCCATCATGGCGCTCATGCCATTGGTCGCGCGCGACCTCCTGCATGGCGGCGCGCAGACCTACGGCATCATGCTCGGGGCGTTCGGCATGGGCGCCGTGGTCGGCGCGCTCAACATCCACGAATTGCGCAAGCGCATGAGCGGCGAATCGGCGATCCGCGCCTGCACGATCTCGATGGCGTTTGCGATGGGCGCCATCGCGATCAGCAGCGAGCCCGTGCTGACCGCGGCCGCTCTGGTGCTGGCGGGCGCGGTGTGGATGGCCGCGGTGGCGCTGTTCAATATCGGCGTGCAGCTCTCGGCGCCGCGCTGGGTCGCTGGGCGCTCGCTCGCCGCATTCCAGGCCTCGATCTCCGGCGGCATTGCGATCGGCGCCTGGGGCTGGGGCCATCTCACCGATCATGCCGGCGTCGAGATGGCGCTGCTCACCGCCGCCGGCCTGATGCTGCTCTCGCCGCTGCTGGGACTATGGCTGGCAATGCCGCGCGTCGGCGCGCGCAACGAGGACGCCGAGGTGCTCGCCGATCCCGAGGTGAGGCTGTCACTGACGGGGCGCAGCGGTCCCCTGGTGGTCGAGATCGAATATCGCGTGGCGCAGGAGAACGCGCGCGCCTTCCACAATGTGATGCAGGACGTGCAGCTCTCCAGGCAGCGCAACGGCGCCTATGGCTGGTCGATCGCGCGCGACATCGCCGATTCCGAGTTGTGGACCGAGCGCTACCACTGCCCGACCTGGCTCGATTATTTGCGCCAGCGCAACCGCTCGACCCAGTCCGAGCGCGCGCTGCATCAGCAGGCGATCGATTTCCACATCGGCCCCGACCCGGTGCGGATTCGTCGTATGCTCGAGCGCCCGTTCGGCTCGGTACGCTGGAAGGAAGAGACGCCGGACCGCAGCAGCGGCGAGGTGTTGCCGGTGGTTGCGACCGCGGCGGGGAGCAGCACTTAGTTTTTCACCGGAAGGACCACGATAATTACTGCCCGTGCTCGGTCAGCACCTTGTCGCAGGCCTTGCTAAGGCGGGTGCGGTTCTGTTTCAGGCAGGCGAGCACGGCCGAATCGCCGTTGTTCATCACGGAACGGCAGAAGCGCGAGACGTCACGGGCGCAGGCATCGTGGCCCGGCTGCTGCTGCGCTGACGCACCCGATGCGATCAGGGCCAATGGAAAAATCAAAAGAAATCTGCTCATCACAAAAATGCCTCATACCCGAAACGATAGGCGGGCGAAGCTAAAGCGGTGGTTCCCGCGCCGCAACGGCTTTTGTTGATGAGCTGAGCCGGCGAGATGCGAGTGGCCCCGGTCTGGACGCCGGGGCCTTCGCGAGGGAGCCCAGGCGCGCGATGATGGCATCATCACCACGCGCGCTTGTCTTAGTGCGCACCTTCCTGGACGTCGGCGACCTTGCGCGACGGCGCCTTGGCGAGGTCCTTGTCCATCACGGCACGGCAGCCGGGGCTGAGATCGGCGCGGTGCTTGAACATGCAGGCGGTGATGGCGGGGATGTTGGGGATTTCCGACGAGCACAGGCGGAAGGCGTCACCGGTGCACATCTGCTGCGCCTCGGCGGTGTAGGCAAAGCCTGTCGTCGAGGACAGGATCGACACGAAAGCGGCGAAACCCAGCGCCAGGCTGGCGTCGCGGATTTTGGACGAGAACGAGGTGGTCATTTGGGGCTCCCATTGGCGCCGCCGTCGGGCGGGGTGCGTTAACGGGAGCTACGATGATCCGGCAAAACCGTTTCCACTGTGATGACGATCACGACCGGCCCGTCGACCGTGACATCGGTCACTTTGGCGCACCCCGCTGAAATTCCACCGCAACCGCTGTCGTGTTGGTGTCACGTTAACTGTTCCTTCGCATTATCGGCTCGGCGCGGGGAAAAACCGCTTGTTTGGTTGCGTATTTGGAAAGAGTAGCGATGCGTAATGCGTTGGGCCTGCTAGTGGCCAGTGTGATTGCGGCGGTCGTGATCGCCGGAGGTTGGTTCTTTTATTCCTCGCGCGCCGAACAGGCCGCTCCCCAGACAATGGCTGCCCGCGCGCCGGACTCTTTGCCGGCCTCGGCAAAGCTTGCGGCCAAGGACGACGTCGAGACCACGGCGGCGCTATCAGGCAGACCGGCCGCGGCGCCGAGCGCTCCGGCTGCGGCCGCACCAGCGCCGGCGCTGCCGGTTCAGCAGAAGTCGACCTGCGCCAATCCGAACGCGCTTGGCGTCGCCCGCGTGGTCGAGATCGATACCACCGGGGGACCGGGTTTCGGCTTCGAGCATTTCAAGCAGTTCGACTTCCTCACCGACAAGGAGGTCGTGCTGACCTTCGACGACGGTCCGTGGCCGAACAACACGCCCGCGGTGCTGAAGGCGCTCGCAGACGAATGCACCAAAGGCCTGTTCTTCGCGGTCGGCAAGCACGCCACCTATCATCCCGAGATCCTGCGCCAGGTGCTGGCCCAGGGCCACACGGTCGGCACCCACACCTGGTCGCACGTCAATCTCAACAGCAAGAAGATGACGGAACAACAGGCCAAGGACGAGGTGGAGAAGGGCTTCAGCGCGGTGAAGTTCGCGCTCGGGACCAACCCCGCGCCTTTCTTCCGCTTCCCCCAGCTTCAGCACAATCCGGCGATCGTGAGCTATTTCGGCACCCGCAACGTCGCCATGTTCTCGACCGATCTCGATTCGTTCGACTTCCGGAAAGAGAGCACGCCGGACAAGATCGTCAGCAACGTGATGACCAAGCTCGACAAGCTCGGCAAAGGCATCATCCTGATGCACGACTTCCAGAAGCACACCGCCGAAGCCCTGCCGACGCTGCTCGCACGCCTCAAGGCTGGCGGCTACAAGGTCGTGCAGATGAAGGCGAAGACGACGTTCCAGACGCTGCCGGAATATGACGAGGCGCTGCTGAAGGATTTGAAGGTGCCGACCTCGAGCGCACGTCCGATCTCGAGCGTGGTGCAGACGGTTTCGCAGTAACGCGACAAGCCAGTACGCTTCGACGGATCATGATGGCCGGGCTTCCCGGCCATTACCGTTTTTGGATTACCAATAGATCCCGTGGCGATGGAGCTCGCCGATGATGCGACCTTCGGTCCAGTAAGGCTTGCGCTTCGGCTTGTCGATCTTCGCCGTAGTCTTGGTCGAGACCGCTGGCGTCTGCGTCGTTGCGGACGTCGAACTTGTGGTCGTCGCCGGTGTCGTGGATACGGCCGCGGGCCGGTCGACATATTTCGGAGCTTCAGTGGGCTTGGAGGCCTGCGGCGCAGCGGTGGTCGTGGTCTGCTGCGCGACCGGATCATCCGCGGAAGCAATCGTCAAGCTACGCGAACCGGCGGCCTGAGCAGACGCAGAGGCCAGAACCATGGCGGCAACCAGAATGATCTTGCGCATGTGCGTGTCTCCCGTTTGCGAACGCCACGGCAAGCTAGGACAAGTCGGCCTGGCGTTACGTGACCTTGGTCACGCAAGCGGACGGCGTTGCATTATTGGCCGGAGTCTTGTCCAGGCGCCCCGGCCCTGATCTAGTCTGCGCTGAACGGAACCGACGCGCGTCCACGCACCGACCAGACGGTGAACTGATTGCTCCCGAGCCCTCCAAGCTCGCCATCGACCGACAACCTCGGGCCGGTTTCCAGCGTCACGCCGACGCCGGTGGTGACGCGCGCCGACCAGCCCTGCAAGAACTGGGTCGCCTGCAGCAGCGGCCCGACCGGAAGCGTTGCGTCGTCGCGGTTGAAATAATAGTCGGCGTAGAGGCCGACATAAGGCATGAGCTTGACCGTGGTCGTCCATAGCCACGGGTACATGATTTTTGCGCCGGCGCTCGCGCGGCCTTCCGAGAAGGTTCGTGAGCTCTCCGCGATGCCAAAGTTGTCCGTGTAGGAGTCTTCGCGCTCCCACAAGGCATAGACCTTGAGTGAGGGCTCAATCTCGAAGCCGTAATGCGTCTTGTAGACGCCGATCAGCGACGCCGTCGCGAGCCAGCGTTGCCCCGGGAACGTCGCGAATGCCGTTCCGGCGGTGCCATTGTAGCTAATTCCCGAGCGCGCCAGGCTGGCGTCGAATCGCATGCCCGGCAGGAAGCGCCAGCCGAAATATCCGCCGGCCGTCCACCCGTCACCCTTTAAACGACCGTCGAGCAGCTGCGAGGTGTAGTCGAAGCTCTCATAGCCGCCGAATGCGCCGATCAGAATATCGGTCGTGAGGCGATGCGATATTCCGAACAGCGCATTGATCTGTCCACCGCGGATATCGCCGGTCTGCTGGCTGGTATTCCAGTCGCTGCCGCGTATGTCGGCCCAGGCCAGCCACAAAGGTGGTGCGAGCACGACCGGCGGCATCCCCTTGGTCGGCGGGGGTTGGAGCTCGCAGCCGAACTTGAAGCGCAGGCCGCCGCCGCTCGCCTTGACCGGCATCTGCGGGCCCGCGCAGTCGGTAAAGCCATCCGCAATCGCCTCATCGACTGCGCCGGAGACCGCGGCGCCCGAAGCGTGGGCCTCGATCTTGGTGACCGTGAGCTGCAAATCGCGCAGGTGCCCGCTGTCCGCCGGCACGCTGATGGTGATGGAGGCATTCGCGGTGTTGCCTGTTCCGCCGTTCGTGGACGTGACGGGGTCCGTGACGTTGGTCAGCGATCCGACGGTCGTTCCCGTCACGTTGACCGAAAACGTGCAGGACGCAGCGGGCGAGAGCGTCGCACCCGTGAGGCTGACGCTGCCGCCACCTGCGGTCGCCGTGATGGAGCCGCCGCCGCACGAGCCGGTCAGGCCGTTGGGGCTCGCAACCAGGAGCCCGGCCGGGAATCTGTCGGTGAGCGCGACGCCGGTGAGCGCGGAGCTCGGGTTGGGATTGACGACCGTGAACGTCAGCGAGGTTACGCCGCCCGCCGCAATCGACGCGGCGCCGAATGCTTTTTGGACTCTCGGAGAGAGCGACGTATTGACCGTGAGCGTCGCGCTGGCGCTGTCTCCGCTCCCTCCGTTGGTCGAACTGATCGGTGAGCTGGCGTTGACCTTGATGCCGGCGGTCGTGCCGGTCACGTTGATCGAGATCGTGCAGGACGAGGCGCTCGCGAGGGTGGCGCCCGAGAGGTTGACGCTGCCGCCGCCGGCAGGCGCGGTGAGGGTGCCGCCGCAGGTGCTGGACAGGCCGGTGGGGGTCGCAACCAGGAGCCCGGCGGGAAACGCGTCGGTGAATGTGATCCCCGTGAGCACCGTCGAAGCATTGGGATTGGTGATCGTGAAGGTGAGCAACGACGTACCGCCAACTGCAATCGATGCAGGCGCGAAGCTCTTGGAAAGCCCAGGAGGAGCCAGTTCGGTCACCTGAAGCGACGAACTGGCGGTGTTGCCAGTCCCTCCATTGCTCGAGGTGACGTTCGAGGTTGTGTTGACCTTGGTGCCGATGGTGGTGCCGGTTACGGTAACCGAGAAGGTGCAGGCCCCGCCTCCCGTAATATTTGCGCCCGCGAGCGCGATGCTCGTGCCTGTGGTCGTAAGCGTCCCGCCGCATTGAGCGATGCTGGCAGCCGGAACAGTCAGCCCGGCCGGAAGAGCATCGGTGAAGGCTACCCCGGACAGCACCAGCACAGGGTTGGGGTTGATGATCGTGAAGGTGAGCACCGATGTGCCGCCAAGCGGAATCAGTGACGGCGCGAAGCTCTTGTTGATCGCAGGCGGAAACGTGCTCACGCCCACCGCGAGCGTCGCGCTGGCGTTGTCTCCGGTTCCTCCGTTGGTTGAGTTGACCGGTGATGTGCTGTTGACCTTGATTCCGGTGGTCGTGCCGGTCACGTTGAGCGAGATCGTGCAGGACGAGGCGGCCGCGAGGGTGGCGCCCGAGAGGTTGACGCTGCCGCCGCCGGCAGGCGCGGTGAGGGTGCCGCCGCAGGAGTTGGTCAGGCCGCTGGGGGTTGCAACCAGGAGCCCGGCGGGAAACGCGTCGGTGAACGCAACGCCTGTGAGCGCCGTCGAAGCATTGGGATTCGTGATCGTGAAGGTGAGCGACGATGTGCCGTTGAGGGCAATCGATGCCGGCGCAAAGCTCTTGGAAAGTCCAGGAGGAGCCAGTGCGGTCACCTCGATCGACGCGCTGGCGGTGTTGCCGGTCCCTCCATTGGTCGATGTGACCGCCGAGGAGTTGTTGACCTTGGTGCCCGTGGTGGTACCGGTCACGGTGACCGAGAAGCTGCAGACCCCGCCTCCTGCAATGCTTGCGCCCGCGAGCGCGATGCTCGTCGCGGTCGTCGTTAGCGTGCCGCCGCATTGAGCGATGCTGGTCGCCGGAACAGTAAGCCCGGCCGGCAGAGTGTCGCTGAACGCGACGCCCGTGAGTGCTGCCGAAGCATTTGGATTGGTGATCGTGAAGGTGAGCGCCGATGTGCCGCCGAGTGGAATAGATGAGGGCGCGAAGCTCTTGGCGATTGCGGGGGGCGAAGGGGTCGGCGCCGCGTCAACAGTCAGGTGCGCCGTTGCATCGTTGCCGGGCCCCTGGTCCGAGGAGACCTTGACCGAGTTGTTCTTCTGGCCAGTGGACGTGGCCGTCACGTTGACGGCGACGGTGCACGTCTGGTTCGACGCCAAAGAGACGTTCGCCAAGCTGATGCTGGCGGCACCGGCCGCGGCCGTCACATTGGAGACATTGCAGGAGGCGTCGGCGCCGGTGACGGTCAGGCCGGGGGGTGTGGCGACAACAAGTCCACCGGGCAGAGCATCTGTGAAATTTACGCCGGTATTTCCAAGAGTGGCGCCAGTGACGGTGAACGTCAGCGTCGTGCTGCTGCCAACCGAGATCGCCGACGCCCCGAACGACTTGGCGATCGTCGGCGTATTCTGCCCGCGCACCACCTGCGCAGCCCCCGGGCTGACGAACGCGATCAGCACGCCCATGACTGCCGCCCAAACCGTAGCGCGGTAGCGATATCCCTGCACTTCGGTCGCAGCAGAGTCCACGTGAGGCGACTTCGAAAACCAACGGATTGCAAGCGTCGCGACGAAAGATTGCGCAAAGGGACACAACCCGCACTTCATCGCCGCCCCCAAGGACAGTTGTCACACCCGGCAAAGGCAACAACGAAAGGTCGCGACGTGTCAGTTGGTTCGGCCGTCTGAATGTTTCAATTCCGCGCGGACCAGCGTGAATGTGCGAAGGCGCGCCAAATTCGAAGCTCAGATTGCAATCTATAGACATCACAATCCCAGGAAGAGCGGCCACAAATGCGGCGAACGACAAGGGCGGTGCAAGTTTCACGATGACTGTTGCCGCCGCGCGACGCAGCGGACAGCAACGCTGACCGAATCTGGGGCTGGTCTAGACGTGTCTGGGTTGAGCAGCCTGAGACATAGGTGACGGTACGTACCGGACACATGGGTTACACTTTCCGCTTTTGTTCTGCGGGAGGT
>NZ_JBANAZ010000092.1:0-31200 GCF_059803455.1 Bradyrhizobium sp. UFLA05-108
ATTCAGCAACCTCAGTCTGGCCTCAGACCCGGTCGCTATCCACTCCCCATGGAATCTTCGCTGCGCTCGCAATGACGAAGTGCGAGCAATAGCACCCGCTATCGCAAGTCCAGAACGCGTTGCTATGCACTTCGCGCTGCAGCGAGAGCCGGCGATCTACCGGCAGGACAATCCGGCATCGATCGTGGTCCAGAAGCCGCAATGTTCCGGTGCAGCCATCGGCGCGCCGGCGTGGGCCTCAAAGAGCAGGATCGCGATGGTGAAGACGACCAGTGCGGAGGAAAACAGGAAGAAGCGGTTCATCATGATGAATGGCGTTTAGCTGACATCATGGTCGAACTATGACCGGCGACGCTGAATGAAACCTGAAACCGGCGCGTTACACGATTCGTAGCTCTACGCTGTCGGCCATGACGACCTGTGCAGGGCGGTGCTCGATGCGGGGCTGTCCGCTACGACGTTGTTCCTCGGGCGGCCCCGCTTGGGGAACTGCCGGCCCGCCCTCCCCTCACCGCGCCAGCCATTCCGCGACCTGCTTCTGCGAATCCGCGCGGGCCTCGGTGTCGGTTCCGACATGGCCGCGATCGGGCGTTGCCACGTCGGGGCTGGTGGCAGGCGCGTGCAGCGGGAGGTTGGCGCGGTCGAAATCGTGATAGGCGCCGGGATAGACCACGATGCGTGCGAGCGCGCTGCGGCCGTAGGCGCCGTCCACCATCTGGCGGCAGGCCGGCGGCGAGGAGATGTCATCCTTGCCGCCGATCAGGAGCAGAGTCGGCACGCGCGTGCTCCAGCCGAGCCCCGCCGAAATGCGGCAGTCCGGATAGAACGCGATCGCGGCGCGAAAATCCGGCGCACCATCGCGGCCGGCGTTTTGCGGGCGCACGGCCCAGAGCAGCGCGCTCGCACCATTGGCCCAACCGATCAGGCTGACGCGATCGCGCGCGACCCAGGGCTGCTTCATCAGCCAGCCGCGTGCCGCCGCGATGTCGGCAACGCGCTCGCGCCGCGCCTTGACGTGCACGTCCTTGACGCGGCATTGCGGCCCGACTTCGCGCGAGCCGTAGCTGTCGGGCCAGAGCACCGCGTTGCCGGCCTTGAGCAGTTGCTCGGTCCAGTCGCGGTAGCGCGGCAGCACGGGATCGGAATGACCGCCAAGGCCGCCGCAGCCGTGCAGCGCGATCACGGTCGGAAACGGGCCATCGCCATCGGGCTTGTAGAGCTGCGCGTGCAGTGCTCCCGAGCCAAGCGGAATCTCGATCGCCTGCGGCGCGGGCGCGGCGCGCGCGACCGACATCAGGAGCATTGCGAAGAGAATGGTGAACGGAAGGCGCATCGGAGACTGCCGGGTCATGAGCGGACCGGGACCAACGATCCTTCGCAGCAAAATTATCACGCGGAAATGCCTGCAAAACATCACAAATCGGTGGGTTTAACGGGCGGACAAGCGACCCCATCTATGCTAGATTGAAATCAACCAAATCACGCCCCTCACGCGGGCTTCCACGGAGACGATCGACCGTGCTGAACAAGTTCGGCCCCTCGGGCCATGGCGAGGCGCAGGTGCAATATCTGGACGGCGATTTTCGCGTGATCTCGCCGGGGACTTATGTGCGCTGCGCCGTGACCGACACGCGGATCCCTCTCGACGAGCTGAAATACTGGAGCGTCGACCTGCAAGAGGCCTACGCCCAACCGACCGCCGTGCTGCAACGGCATTTTCCGCGCGCGCTGACGTCGCAGGAGTGATGGCCGCGCTGGCGGCGACGGCGATGGACGACAGTTCACGCGAATTCTCCCGTTCGAGCCTGCATCGATAGGCAGCATTCGATGAATGGCGGCTGAATGGGGATTGCGCAGGGTGGGCAAAGGCGCGCAGCGCCGTGCCCACCATCTTTCCCTAACCGAGACAGAAAGTGGTGGGCACGCTTCGCTTTGCCCACCCTACAAACTGCAATTCAGCGCCCGCTACAAACTGCAATTCAGCGCGCCGCGAACCTGCTCTCTCTTGCCCTGAACAGGCGGTCGCTGACGAAACGGCGCAGGCCCGGCATATCGTCGAATTCGAGCGTGACGGCGAACGACACGATGTCGGGGCTGAGGCCCGCCATGCCGCGCAGGCGCGCGAGGTCCTTCTCGGTGGTGACGAGCGTGAGCTGCTCGCGTCTTGCCTCATCCACCATCGCATCGATCTCGGCCTTCGAGAACATGTGATGATCGGCGAAAGGATGCGCGCGCGCGACGTCGATGCCACTGGCACGCAGCGTCCGGAAGAAGCGCTCGGGATCGCCGATTCCGGCAAAGGCGAGCACCGGCTTGCCGAACAGCCGCGCGACCGATACAGCCTCCGGCTTCAGACGCGCGCGCAGCACCGGTTTTCCGCGCGCGGCGATTTCGGCGGCGATGCCGTCCACGGCCTGTCCGTCGCCGATCAGAACAAGCGCGTCGGTGCGCGACATCTGCATCTTCAGCGGCGCGCGCAGGGGCCCTGCGGGAAACACCTCGCCGTTGCCGATCCCGCGCACGCCGTCGATCACGATGAGCGAGGCATCCTTCTGGATGCGCGGATTCTGAAAGCCGTCGTCCATCAGGATCACGGTCGCGCCCTGCGACCTCGCAAGCGCAACACCACTGATGCGGTCGCGCGCCACCGCGACCGGCACCTCGCGCACCATCATCAGCGGCTCGTCGCCGACATCGGCCGCGCTGTGCCTGGCAGCATCGACTATCACCGGGCCCTGCAAGCGCCCGCCATAGCCGCGGCTGAGCACGACCGGAGCTTCGCCGAGCGCGCGCAAGAGTTTGGTCAGGGCCAGCACCGTCGGCGTCTTGCCGGCGCCCCCGACATGATAGTTACCGACGCAGAGCACGGGAATGCCGGCATCAAAGCCCTTGCGCATCATGCGGCGCTCCGCGACCGCGCCATAGAGCGCACCGAGCGGCCGTAAAAGATGCGACTTGAACGAACGTGGCCGGTACCAGAAGGCCGGCTCACGCATTGGCGGCTCCCATCTCGAGCCGGAGCTGAAGCAGATAGGGTTCGAGGGCCACGAGCGTGCGATCCAGCGCGCCGCCGAGCTGCTCCACCACGCCATGGCCGGCGCGCTGCATCTTGTCGCGCACGGCGGGATCCGCGAGCAACTGGCCGAGCTGCTTCACCAGCGCCTCCTGGCTGTCGGCGACGCGCGCGCCGCCGCTTTGGTCGAGCGCCTCATAGAGCTCGCTGAAGTTGGAGACGTTCGGCCCGTGGACGATGGCGGCGCCGAGCTTGATCGCCTCGATCGGATTCTGGCCGCCATGCCCGATCAGCGATTTGCCCATGAACACGATCGGAGACAGGCGGTAGAACAGGCCGAGCTCGCCCATGGTGTCGGCGACATAGATGTCGGTCGCAGCCGTCGGCAGCTCCTCGCGCGAGCGCTGGCCCGGCTTCAGGCCCGCGGCCGTGATCAACCCCGATATCGACGAGCCGCGATCCGGATGACGCGGCACGATCACGGTCAGCAGCGAAGGAAAGAAACCAGTGAGCGTGCGATGCGCCGAGATCAGCATCTCGTCCTCGCCCGGATGGGTCGAGGCCGCGACGATGATGGGACGTCCCCGCGTCACCGCCATCAGCCGCTCGAGCTTTGCGGGATCTGCGGGCGGGGCCGGCACGTCGAGCTTGAGGTTGCCCGTGATCGCGACGTTCTGGCTGCCGAGCGCGGCAAAGCGCTCCGCATCGGTCTTCGACTGCGCGAGGCAGATGTCGAACTTGGAGAGCAGCGCCGAGATCGTGCCCTGCACCCGCCGCCAGCGCGGGAAGGAACGCGGCGACATCCGCCCGTTGATCAGGACCATCGGCACGCGCCGCGCGGCGCCCGCCAGAATCAGGTTCGGCCACAGATCGGATTCGATGAACAAAGCGAGCGACGGCTGCCAGTGATCGAGGAAGCGCGCGACATAGCGCGGCGAGTCATACGGCACGTATTGATGGATGACGTCGGGCGGAAAGCGCTTGGCCACCATCGCGGCCGAGGTCACCGTGCCCGATGTCAGCAGGATCCGCAAATTGAGGTCGCGTAGCCGCTCGACGAGCGCCGCTGCGGCCAGCACCTCGCCGACGCTGGCGCCGTGGATCCAGACCAGCGGGCCATGCGGCCGCACGTCCTCGCTGAGGCCGCGCCGTTCGCCGACGCGGGCCGGGTCTTCCTTGCCCTGCTTGAGCCGGCGCTTGATCAGCGCAGGCGCGAGCGGCACCAGGCCGGACGACAGCCGCTGGTACATCCGCAGCGTCATCGGCAGCGAATTAGGCATGGTCCGGTTCCGGGCGGCCGAGTTGGGCATAGGCGAGGCGGGTCGCTTCGTTCAACGTCTCCTCCAGCTCCTGCCGCAGCGCCTCCATGGTGGCGGCGTCGGCGTCCGGAGGGACGTTGATTTCCTTGATGCCCACCAATGCGCCTCGCCCAAATGGCAAATTGATGGTGGTGCGATCCCAGTTCTTGAGCCGGATGAAGCGGCTGGTCGCCATCGCGAAAGGCATGATCGGCCGCCCCGATTCCCGTGCCAGCATGATGATGCCGAGCCCGGCGACGCGCGCGCGCTTCGGGACATCGGCCGTCAATGCCACATTATAGTTGTCCTGGAGCGCCTGCACCATTTCCCTGAAAGCGCCGACGCCACCTTTACGGTGGAAGGCGCCGCCATGGTCGCCGGAGCCGCGGATGGTGCCGATGCCGAGCCGCTCCACCGCGATGGCGTTGAACTCGCCGTCGCGATGCCGCGAGATCAGCACCTTGGCCCGGTAGGACTCCTTGTTCTTGATGAACGGCGTCAGGAAATGCTGACCGTGCCAGAAGGCGAAGATCGCCGGGATCCGTGGCTCGACCTGGCCGTAGACGTCTGGCGGATCGAACGTAAACTTGTTGGTCCGCCAGACCAGACGCAGATATTCGGCCGCCAGGAAACCGGCGGCACGCTGAACGAAGCTGCTTCGCAGCGTATTGCGAAGCAGTCTCTTCAACGCGCCGGCTTCGGTTCTTGACCCGGGTCGAGCAGCCGGTGGAGATGGACGATGAAATAACGCATCTGCGCATTGTCGACCGTGCTCTGCGCCTTGGCCCGCCAGGCGGCGTGAGCGGTCGCATAGTTCGGGTAGAGGCCGACGATCTCGACGTCGTCCAGATTCTTGAACGTGTTGTGTTCGAGGTCGACGAGCTCGCCGCCGATGACGAGATGGAGCAGTTGTTGCGGGGCGCTATCTGACATGGGTTCTCTTCCTAACGGGCTGCCCGGCAAGCAGTGATCGATAAGCACGACGGACGCGCTCAGGGCAAGGGGCGCTTTCGAAAATGTGCGACAATGTTTGCATGACGGTCGCGGCCCGCGGCCACCAGCACCCCGTGCGCCACTTCCCGGCGATTATAGAGGAGGGGATCTCCGGAGAGGTCGCTCATCCTACCATCCGCTTCCTGCACGATCAAATCGGCCGCCGCAAGGTCCCAGTCATGGCTGTTGCCCCCCGCAAAAGCCGCATCGAGCGCGCCATGGGCAACCCGGCAGAGGCGGAGCGCCAGCGAACCGATTCGCGGATGCAGCTTGATCTCGCCCAGTGACGGCTTGAGGCGCTCGACCAGCGGCTTCGGTCCGGCAACCCGGGAGAAATCGAGCTCTGAGCCTTCCGTCGCCCGCACCGGCACATCGTTCAAGGTCGTGCCGCGTCCGCGCGCGGCGAAGAAGAACTCGCCGCTCGTCGGCGCAAAGACAGCGGCGAGAATGGGCGATGCATCCTCGACCAGGGCCACGCTGACGCACCAGTCGTCATGACCATTGAGATAGTTGCGCGTGCCGTCGATGGGATCGACGACCCAGACCAG
Organism: Bradyrhizobium sp. UFLA05-108; assembly: GCF_059803455.1. Taxonomy (NCBI): domain Bacteria; kingdom Pseudomonadati; phylum Pseudomonadota; class Alphaproteobacteria; order Hyphomicrobiales; family Nitrobacteraceae; genus Bradyrhizobium; species Bradyrhizobium sp. UFLA05-108. Next base: position 5,853 of record NZ_JBANAZ010000092.1, read on the forward strand.
CCGCCGCTTCAGCCGCGTCTCGTCGTCGGCGCTCTCCTCCGAGAGCCAGCCATAGTCAGGTGTCGCACCGCGCAGGCGCGCCTCGAGGAGATCGTTGACGGCGATGTCGGCTTCGGAGACCGGCGAGGAGGCGCCCTTGATCCACTTCTTCAGCTCGGTGCGGAACATCGCATGAGCGAGGCTCCCTGCTTCCCGCACCGTCTCCTTCAGCAGCGCCGCGTCGCGTGTCAGGATGGTCTCGCCGATCGTGCTCGCGTCAACGTCCGCCAAGCGTCAGACCCTCGATGCGCACCGTGGGCGCATTGATACCGTAGCGGAACTCGAGATCGTTGGCCGGCTGCATTGATTTGAAAATCTCGAACAGATGGCCCGCGATCGTGACCTCGCTGACGGGATAGGTGGTCTTGCCGTTCTCGATCCAGAAGCCCGAGGCGCCGCGGCTGTAGTCGCCGGTGACGCCGTTGACGCCGGAGCCGATCAGGTCGGTGACGTAGAAGCCCTGCTTGATGTCGGAGATCAGCTCGGCCGGCGTCGGCGTTCCCGCTTCGAGATGCAGATTGTACGGCCCCGGCGAGGGCGAGGAGGAGACGCCGCGATGGGCGTGGCCGGTGGTCTGAAGCCCGAGCTCGCGCGCGGTCGCGCAGTCGAGCAGCCAGGTCGTCAGCACGCCCTCGTCGACCAGCGCCTGGCTCTTCACCGCGACGCCCTCGGCGTCGAAGGTCTGCGAGCGCAGGCCGCGCTTGCGCAGCGGATCGTCGATGATGCGGATGTTCCTGGCAAAGAGCTGCTGGCCGAGCTTGTTCTTCAAGAAGCTGGTCTTGCGCGCGATCGAGGCGCCATTGATGGCGCCGACGAGATGGCCGACCAGCGAGCCCGCGACGCGCGGATCGAACACGACGGGTACCTTGCAGGTCTCGACCTTGCGCGGATTGAAGCGCGCCACGGTGCGCTCGCCCGCGGAGCGGCCGACCGTTTCGGGCGACAGCAGATCGGCGGCATGCGGCGCCGAAGTGAAATCGTAGTCGCGCTCCATGCTCGTGCCTTCGCCGGTAATCGCGGTCGCCGAGATGCCCTGGCTGGAGCGGAGGTAAGAGCCTTGGAAGCCGGTGCTCGTCACCAGCACCATGCCGCCGATGCCGGCGGAGGCCGACGCGCCGCCGGATTTCGTCACGCCTGTCACGGCGAGCGCGGCGGCTTCGGCTTCCAGCGCGCGCCGCTCGAGCTCGGCGGTGGCGGGCACGTTGGGATCGAGCAGGTCGAGATCGGGGAAGTCGCGCGCCAGCAGCGCGGGATCGGCGAGGCCGACATATTTGTCGAGCGGGGCGACCTTCGCCATCGCAACCGCGCGTTCCGCGAGCTTGGTCACGGCGTCGCCGCTGACGTCATTGGTCGAGACCACCGCCTGGCGCTGGCCGACCAGCACGCGCAGGCCGACATCATCGCCCTCGGAACGCTCGGATTCCTCGACGCGGCCGTCGCGGACCTCGACGCCCTGCGAGATGCCGCGCACGGCGACGGCATCGGCCGCGTCCGCGCCGGCACGCTTGGCTGCCTCAACCAGCCGCTGCGCGAGATCTGACAGCGCGGATTGATCGAAAAGGTCGCGGTTGGCCTTGGACGAAAGCGTCGAGCTTGCGGATGGTGAAGCGTTCACGAACGAAATCCTGTCGGGATTGGCGGTTTCGAAGCCAGTTGCGGCCAAACCAACCAGATGTGCCCAATTGGAGCGGACTTCAAGCATTTTCAGGTCACGAAAAGCTCAGATTCTCGCCTTTCGCGCAACGTCCCGTCAATCATGCGCGCCAAGGTCTTGTCAATCATGCTGGGCGGTGACGCCTCCTTAACCAGCCTTTTTAAGCCGTTTCAGCAACCTGTCGCGCTAAGGTCCTCGCATCGACCGGGAACATAATCCCGGCGGGGAGACTTACGAGCCGTGAGGCGTCAAACAGCAACAAGCGGGGCCAATCCCGCCGGGTCGAGCCGCTCCTTGCGGCTCGACCCTCTTTCTCTGCCGGTCCGTTTCGATGCGCATGATCCGCGCGCCGACGGCCACGTCAGGCACATCGAGCTTCATCGCGAACGCGTCGTGCTGCGCCGTGCCGTGCGCGGCATGCAGATGGCCGTCAATGTCCGCGTCAGCGATTTCATCGGCATTGCGCTACGCGGCATCGACGACGCGCAAATGCTCGTCCTCGTGCATCGCGATCCTTCGCTTGCCGTTCCGCTTCTCGTCAGCGCCGACGCCGACGAGATCGCGAAGGCATGGACGATGTGGAGCGAGATCTTCGCCCTGCCCCAGCTGGACGAAGCCAAACGCGATCCCGCAGCCCGGCGCCGCCGCCGCAACGCGATCCGCGATCGCCGTCCGAAATTTCTGGTACGCCGGCGCGCCGGCGTCGCGCGCGAGCTGCCGGTCCATCGCGACGAGCGCGAGATCATCGCGAGGAATTGACGGTGCCATAGGGTGGGCAAAGCGAAAGCGTGCGCACCTCTTCTGTCGCAATCGTGGAAAGATGGTGGGCACGGCGCAAGCGCGCCTTTGCCCGCCCTACGATGCCCGCATCACCGCGTCGGCAAGCAGCCCCGCAAACAGCAGCAACCCCGCATGCTTGTTCGACTTGAACAGGCGAAGGCAGAGCGCCCCGTCGCTGATGTTCAACCGCTTGACCTGCCAGGCCAGATGCGCGGCAAAGGCGGCGAGCCCGAGCCAAGCCGGCCAGCGTACGTCCGCGGAGGCAAAGGCGACGCCGATCAGCATCACCGCGAGCCCGTAGAACATGATCAGCGCCTGATGCGTGTGCGCGCCGAACAGGCGTGCGGTGGACTTGACGCCGATCAGCGCATCGTCTTCGGCGTCCTGATGCGCATAGATCGTGTCATAGCCGATCACCCAGGCGATCGAACCGGCGTAAAGCACGAGCGCCGTCGGATCGACGCGCGCGAAGGTGACGGCAAAGCCCATCAGCGCGCCCCAGGAGAAAGCGAGGCCGAGGAAGACCTGCGGCCACCAGGTGACGCGCTTCATGAAGGGATAGATGGCGACGATCACGAGAGAGGCGATGCCGGTCATGACCGCAAAGCGGTTGAACTGGAGCAGCACGATGAGGCCGACCAGCGCCTGCGCGACCAGGAAGGCCAGCGCCTGCTTCACGGTGATTTGTCCCGCGGGCAGCGGCCGCGAGCGCGTGCGCTCGACCCTGGCATCGAGGTCGCGGTCGGTGATGTCGTTCCAGGCGCAGCCGGCGCCGCGCATGACGAAGGCACCGATGAAGAACAGGACGATCGTAAGCGGCAGATGACGAACATCGCGTGCGATGCCGGCGGCCAACGCCGCCGACCACCAGCACGGCATCAACAGCAGCCAGGAGCCGATCGGGCGATCGTAGCGGGACAGCCGCAAATAAGGCTGCGCCCATTGCGGCGCGATTGTATCGACCCAGTTGCCGGTGGAATCGGCAACGCGGGCGGATGCGCTAGTGCCCGGTTTTCGAAGTTCGTATTCCATCGCAATGCATTCCGGTACGAACTTCGAAAACTATAAGATCACTCGCTAGAAATCATAGTTCACGTGCCGCCGATTTGAAGTTCCGATGAGGTCTCGCGGCAAGCACCGTAGGAACTTCAAATCCGCGGCACACGCCTCATCGGGTCAGGACGTTGCCGTTGAGCGTGTCGAAGGTGTTGCCGCCCTTCTTGGCGGCGTTGGCTTCGGGCGCCGACCCGGAGCCCACCACTTCGCTCAGGGATGGGCCGGCCGGCCCGCGCTGCTTGATCTGCTGCGCCACCTGGCAGACCTTGTTCTGCATGCCCTCGCTGTTCTTGTGCCCGGCCTTCAACTGCTCGCTGATCTGCTGAGGAATTCCGCATTTGGCGGCGTTGGCCTCGACATATCTCATCATCTTCACTTCGGCCTGGACGAAACTGCCAATCAGCTTGCAGGCCTCATCCGGCGGCGCATGGCGATCGCTTGCGGCTTTGATCAGCTTGCCGCGCTTCTCCGTCTCGTCCCGCAGCGCCATGAAGGCCTTCATGCACTGCTCGGCGCCGGCGCTGGGCGCGCTCGGCGACGCGGCGCTGAAGCCGCCCCCGCCGACCGGCGGGGCGCCATTGGTCGGGAACGAAGCCTGCGGTGGGGCCCCGATGCTGGCGACCGGCGCGCGGCCGTTGACCGGCGGAAAAGCGGAATCGTTCGCGGGGGCCGCAGCCTGGCCGGGCAGCGGCGCGGGGAACGCGCTCTGCGCCTGGACGCTGGCCGCGCCCATCGCCACCATGGCGGCAGTGATCGGAACCATCAAACGACGGATCATCAAGGCTGTATCTCCGGCAGGATCCACAGGGGGGGGTGGCGCCTTCCCAATTGAAGCGCAACCGGCGTTTTCGCGCTTTTACGATTCCTGCCGGACCTTAACAACCCCTCGAATAGGGCAAGAGCGCGGCGCGGGGACGCACGCTGAAGGCAATATTTACCCCCAAATCCCTGCTTTCGGTTAAGAACGCCGCAAACCGGACCCTGAACGCATGCCTTCCCACGACTTCCGTGCCCCCCGCCTGTTCGTCGAGGCCGACCTCATCCAGGACGCCCGGGTCGCGCTCGACCGTGACCAGAGCAATTACCTCGGCAACGTGCTGCGGCTTGGCGCCGGCGATCCCATCCTGGCGTTCAACGGCCGCGACGGCGAATGGCAGGCCGCGATCGAGGGCCGCAAACGCCCCGATGCCCTGGTGATCCTCCAGCAGACCCGCACGCAGGATAACCTGCCTGACCTCGCCTACGTCTTCGCTCCGCTCAAGCATGCGCGGCTGGATTACGTCGTCCAGAAAGCGGTGGAGATGGGCGCCTCGACCCTCCAACCGGTGGTGACCCGCTTTACCCAGGCCTCGCGCGTCAATGGCGAGCGCATGCGCGCCAACGTCATCGAAGCGGCCGAGCAGTGCGGCATCCTGAGCCTTGCGACCGTGGCCGATCTGGTTCCGCTCGAGCGCTTCCTCAGCCAGCGCGCCGCACAGCGGCTCCTGGTGTTTTGCGACGAGGCGGCGGAGACAGAAAACCCGATCGAGGCCCTGAAAACGGCGCGCGATGCGGCTCAGGGCATCGACGTGCTGATCGGCCCCGAGGGCGGATTTGCCGAGGAGGAGCGCGTCCTGGTGCTGCGCCAGCCCCATACCCTGCGCCTGGCCCTGGGTCCGCGGATCCTGCGGGCCGATACCGCGGCGGTAGCGGCCCTTGCACTCGTCCAGTCCGTGCTCGGCGATTGGGGCGGCCATCCCGGCTAGGTGACCATTAAGCCATTGGTCCATTGGAGGTCGAAACCGTCATCGGGCCATGCTAAGGGGCTGCGCCAACACGCGACCTCACCTTGCCCGCCCCGGTCCCGCCGGGACAAACGGACCTCATCATGACCGCGACTGCCACCTCAAATGCTGCCGGCTCCGCCGCCTGGGCGGATACGCTGCTGTTGTCGTTCGCGCAGGCCGGTTACGTCCACGCCGAGCCCCCGATTCTCCAGCCGGCCGAGCCGTTCCTGGATCTCTCCGGCGAGGACATCCGCAAGAGCCTGTACCTCACCACCGACCCGACCGGCGAGGAACTCTGCCTGCGCCCGGACCTGACGATTCCCGTGGCCCGCGATTACCTCGCCTCGGGAAGCGCCGGCGAGCCCGCGGGCTTCAGCTATCTCGGCCCGGTGTTTCGCTACCGGAGCGGCCGTCCGAGCGAGTTCCTGCAAGCCGGCATCGAATCCTTCGGCCGCCAGGACCGCGCCGCGGCCGACGCCGAGATGCTCGCACTGGCGCTGGAGGCGACCGCAGCCTTCGGCGTTCGCGACGTCGAGATCCGCACCGGCGACGTGGCTCTGTTCAATGCCGTGATCGACGCGCTCGACCTATTTCCGGTCTGGCGGCGCCGGCTGATCAAGGATTTCAATCGCAAGATCAGCCTCGAGCAGGATCTGGGACGCCTCTCGATTGCAACCGCCACCACCCGCAACGAATATGAGGGAGTGCTGGCGGCCCTAGCCGGCTCCGACCGCAAGGCGGCGCTTGCGCTGGTCACCGACCTGATGTCGATCGCCGGTACCACCAATGTCGGGGGCCGCACGACGGCCGAAATCGCCGACCGCTTCCTGGAGCAATCCACCCTGAAGAGCGGCGCCCTGCCGCCCGAGGCGCTGACCGTGCTCAAGCGCTTCCTGTCGATCTCAGGCAATCCGGATCAGGCGGTCGCCGAGCTGCGCGCGCTCGCCCTGGACACCAGGCTGGATATCTCGGCGGCGATCGACCTGTTCGAGAACCGCGTCGGCTTCATGGCCGCGCGCGGCATCGACGTGAAGGAGACGCGTTTCTCGACCTCGTTCGGACGCGGTCTCGACTACTACACCGGCTTCGAGTTCGAAGTGCATCACAGGGGCAATGGCGTTGAGCCGCTGGTCGCTGGCGGCCGCTACGACGGCCTGATGACCCAGCTCGGATCGCAGACGCCGATCCCCGCGGTCGGCTTCTCGGTCTGGGTCGATGCGCTCGCCACGATCGGCCGCAAGGGAGCTTAAGTCATGAGCGCGCCGTTCGTTCTGGCCGTTCCGTCCAAGGGCCGCCTCCAGGAAAACGCCGAAGCCTTTTTCGCCCGCGCAGGGCTGACGCTGTCGAAGGCGGGCGGTGCGCGCGATTATCGCGGCACCATCGCCGGCCTCGACAATGTCGAGATCGCCTATCTCTCGGCCAGCGAGATCGCCTCGCAGCTGGCCCGCGGCATGGCGCATCTCGGCGTCACCGGCGAGGATCTGGTGCACGAGAACATTGCGGATGCCGACAAGCGCGTCGCGCTGATCGAGCGGCTCGGCTTCGGCTATGCCGACGTCGTGGTCGCCGTGCCGCAGGCCTGGATCGATGTCCGCACCATGGCCGATCTCGACGACGTCACCACCGGCTTCCGCGAGCAGCACCACCGGCGGATGCGGGTCGCGACCAAGTTCATCAACCTCACGCGGGCGTTCTTTTCGAGCCACGGCATCGTCGACTACCGGATCGTCGAAAGCACCGGCGCGACCGAAGGCGCGCCTGCGGCCGGTACCGCCGAGCTGATCGTCGACATCACCACGACCGGCGCCACGCTTGCCGCCAATGGCCTGAAGATCCTCGACGACGGTGTCATGCTGCGCAGCCAGGCCAATCTGGTCGCCTCCAGGGACGCCGACTGGTCGCCGGAGGCGCGGGAGACGGCGCGCGTGATCCTCGATCACATCGCGGCCCGGGCGCGGGCAAACCAATACCGCGAGGTCCGCACCCGCTTCCGGCAGTGCGATGCACCATTGCTGAGCGAGGCCCACCGGAATTTCGGCGTGGAAGCGCCGTTCGGCGGGCCGACCTCGTCGGGGATGTTGACGCTGCACTGTCCACCCGCAAAACTCTATGCGCTGGCGAGTTTCCTGCGCGACCATGGCGCCGAGACCGTCTCGGTGGTCTCGCTCGACTACGTCTTCGACCGCGAGAACCCGCTGTTCGCCAAGCTCGAGGCGTTCCTGCGGCAGTGAGGCGCGGGGATCCCTTGGGGCGCGTTCAGCGTAGCGACAGCAAACGACAGCTACCATATGCCGTTCGAACGAGTTTTGAGTGCTCTGGAACCTTGATCGATGACGCTGGGCTCTGACGTTTCCGCCCTGACCACCACCGCAACGAGCGCCGCGGCCAAAGGGCTGTCGATTGTCGTGCCGGTTTATAACGAGGCGGCGGGCCTTGCCTCGCTGCACCAGCGGCTCTGCGATCTCGCCAGGACGCTGCGGGACCGCTATCGCCTCGCTTGCGAGGTCGTCTATGTCGACGACGGCAGCGCCGATTCGACGCTTGCGATCGCCCGCGCGCTGCCGGCCGACGCGATCGATGTGCAGGTGGTGTCGCTGTCGCGCAATTTCGGCAAGGAGGCGGCGCTGATGGCCGGCCTCGACCATGCCCGCCGCGGCGCCGTGATGTTCATGGACGGCGACGGCCAGCATCCGCCGGCGCTGGTGGAACAGCTCGTCGGGCACTGGATCGATGACGGCTACGACGTTGTCTATACCGCCAAGGCGCATCGCGACAACGAGCCGTTCCTGCGCCGGCTCGCCGTGCACGGCTTCTACGCGCTGATCAATTGGGGCGCCCGGCAGAAGATCCCTGAAGACGCCGGCGACTTCCGCCTGCTGTCGCCGCGCGCAGTCGCAGCGCTGCGGCAACTGCCCGAGCGCAACCGCTTCTTCAAGGGGCTCGCAAGCTGGATCGGCTTCCGCCAGATCCGCGTCGACTACGAACCCGCGGCACGCGCCCATGGCGTGACCACCTTCAATGCGGCGCGGCTGCTCGGACTCTCGATCGAGGGCCTGACCTCGTTCTCGGTGGCCCCGTTGCGCTTTGCCAGCCTGCTCGGCGTCGTGCTCGCCGGCGTTGCCTTCCTGTTCGGCCTCTCCATCCTCTGGGAGGTCTTCACCACCGGCAAGCAGGTGCCCGGCTATCCCTCGCTCGTGGTCGGCCTGATGACGATCGGCGGCGTGCAGCTCATCATGATCGGCATCGTCGGCGAGTATATCGGCAAGATCCTGTCCGAGCTGAAGGCGCGCCCGATCTACTTCGTCGCCGAGCACAGCGAGAAGCGTGTCGAGACCGGCAACGCCGACGACGCCTCGAGCCGGACGGCGGCCGAATGAACGAAGCGGCGAAGCCGCGGCGTATCTGGCTCTGCGCCGACGATTACGGGATCAGCGCGGGCGTCAACCGCGCCATTCGCGACCTCATCGAACGCAGCCGTCTCAATGCGACATCGGTGATGATGCCGGGACCTGCAATCGGTCGCAGCGAGATCGACGCGCTGGAAGCGTCTCGGACGAAAAGCTCGCGCTGCGCGATCGGATTGCATGTCACGCTGTCGGCACCGTTCCGCCCGCTGACCATGCATTTCCGCCCGCTCGAAGGCGACATGTTCTTGGCCTTCCCAAAGCTGCTGCGTGCGGGACTGATGCGGCGGCTCGACCGTGAGATCATTTACGCGGAGGTGAAGGCTCAGCTCGCGGCCTTCACGCAGGCGTTCGGACGCGCGCCTGATTTCGTCGACGGCCATCAGCATGTGCAGCTCTTTCCGCAGGTGCGCGATGGCTTCGTCGCCGCAATCCGCGACGCCGCGCCAGAAGCCTGGGTGCGCCAGGGCGGCCGCGAGTTGCCGCTTGCACAGCGGCTCGGCTCGCCGAAAGCGCTGGTGCTGGATGTCCTGAGCGCGCAATTCCGCCGCCGCGCGCGGCAGGCCGGTCTCGCGTTCAACCCTGGCTTCGCTGGCGCCTATGATTTCACGCGCGACGAGACTGATTTCGGCAAGCTGATGGGCGAGTTCATCGCGGACCTGCCGGACGGCGGTCTCGTGATGTGTCATCCCGGCTTCGTCGACGAGACGTTGCGGAGCCTCGATCCAATGACTGATGTCCGCGAGCGCGAACACAGATACCTCGCAAGCGAGGCATTCCCTCAGCTCCTGGCAGCGAACAACGTGACATTGGCATGAAACCGCGGGCCGCAAGGGATCGGGCAGCTTGTCGCATACCGAAATTTAATCCGCGACCTACTGTTGGCGCCACAATGGAACCCTACATCTTCGGCGCGCTTGGTTCGCGCAAGGGAGATCGATCATGACGCCGCAAGAACGCCAGCTCGTCGACGAGCTTTTCGACCGGCTTTCCAAGCTTGAAAATGCACCGCGCGATCCGAATGCGATCGCCGCGATCAATGACGGCCTGAACAAGGCGCCCAACGCCATGTATGCGCTGGTGCAGACCGTTCTGCTCCAGGACGAGGCGCTGAAGCGCGCCAACGCCCGCATCCAGGAGCTGGAGGCCGCACATGCGCCTGAGCAGGCGCAGTCCGGCGGCTTCCTGGATTCCATGCGCGACACCCTGTTCGGCGGTGGCCAATCGCGCGGCTCGGTTCCGAACGTGCCGCAACGCGAGCAGCGACCGGTCTGGAACTCCGGCCAGGCGATGCAACAGGCCCAGCCGCCCGGCTACGGCCAGCCGCCTTACGGGCAGCAGCAGGGTTACGGCGCGCCGCCCTTCGGTGGTGGCGGTGGCGGCGGTTCCTTCCTTGGCACCGCGGCAGCTGCCGCGGCCGGCGTCGTCGGCGGCTCGATGCTGCTCTCCGGCATCCGCAACATGATGGGCGGGATGGGCGGATCGCATCAGGCTTTTGGCGACACCACGATCATCGAGGAGCGCGGTGGCGGCGGCAGCCCGTGGGGCGGCAGCAGCGACCAGTCCGGCGGCTCGCTCGCGCGCGATGCCGGCGTCAACGACGTCGGCTCCAACCGCGGCCGCGATGATTCCCACCAGGGCCTCTTCGACCAGGCGTCGAACGATCAGAACGACGATCAGCAGGACTACGACGACGACAACACCGACATGGCCGACGACAGCGATTTGGGCGGCGATGACGACGGCGGTAGCGATTACGCCTAAGCAACGTCACCATCAAATGCAAAACGGCCGCCTTTCGGCGGCCGTTTTCGTTTCGCGGCTCTCGCGGCGATCACATCACCACGACCCTGGTGCCGACATTGACGCGGCCATAGAGGTCGATGACATCCTCGTTGCGCATGCGGATGCAGCCGGAGGAAACGTTGGTGCCGATGGTCCAGGGCTCGTTGGAGCCGTGGATGCGGTAGAGCGACGAACCCAGATACATCGCGCGCGCGCCGAGCGGATTTTCTGGACCGCCCTCCATGTGCCGCGGCAGGTCGGGACGGCGTGCGATCATTTCCGCTGGCGGCGTCCAGGCCGGCCATTCGCGCTTGGCCGTGATCGCCTTTACGCCCGACCAGGTGAAGCCTGGGCGGCCGACGCCGATGCCGTAGCGCAGCGCCTTGCCGTTGCCTTCGACCAGATAGAGGAACTTGTTGGGCGTATCGACGACGATGGTGCCGGCGCCTTCCCTGCCCTCGTAGGCGACAAGCTGTTTTTCGAACTTCGGATCGAACTGACGCGAGCGCGGATCGACGGCTTCCGCCTGCGGCACTGCGCCCTGCATCTGCGGCTCGCCCATCGGCGGCAACTGGCGCTGGTCGTAATAGGCCGGCTGCTGCTGATACGTCGGCTGCTGCTGCGGATAGTAGCGCTGGCCCCGCTCCTCGCCGCCGAACAGGAATTCGATGAAGCCGCCGCCCATGTTGGCATTGGAGGCGACGCGCACCGGCTGCGGCGGAACCTGCGGCGCATAGAGCACGGCGGGCGGATCGGATGGCACGGTGTTGTCGAAGGCGGCGGCGCGGTCGATCCCGGCAACAAAGGTGCATGCGCTGCCGAGCAGCGCGACAGACATTTTCTTGAACATCGACGTACTCTGTACTGTTTCGTCTGGTGCGTTCATCGCGGCAGGCTCAGACTGGCCCTTCGCGATGCGGCCCACTTAAAATCAAAAGCCGTTTGGTTTGGTAAACGGAAACCGTGTTTTGATTCACCACGTCGCGAACATCAGCCCCTTTTGCCCGCTAGCGTTTATTTTCGGTGAACGGCTGATACGCATGGTTAATCGCTGGTGTGCGCGCGAATTGCGAGCAATCGCAAAGCAGTTCCCGCCGTGAACGTCGTGTTAAATCCCTTCTGTCTACAAAGACCGCGTGAGTGAGGTGGGGGGAGTTCCAATATGGCTGTTCACCGCAAACGTTTTCGCGTCGAGGAAGCAATCGTCGGCGAGATGCCCAGTCCAGAGATGATCGACGAGGCTGCTCCGATGCACAGCGAGATCATGGCCGAGCTGCGCGCGATCCGCGCGCAGATGGCGCGCAACAGCCACGCCGGGCACGCCTCGCTCCCGCCGAGCGAAACCGTCATGGCCCAGGAAGTCGCCGACGCACGCGCGATGCTGGAGACCTACCGCGCCCAGATCGAACAGTGCGAGAAGCTGAAGGTCGAGCTCGACCTCATCCACGATGCCATCAGCCGAACCAAGCGCGAGATCGCTGTGCTGCACGGCAAGAGCTTCAACGGCGAGGAGATGGCCAAGGTCAATGGCGAGCTCGGCGCGGTGGTCGGCGGCACCGAGCAGGCGACCCAGCAGATCCTCGAAGCGGCCGAGTCGATCGACCAGGCCGCGAGCGCGCTCTCCAAGGTGGACTCGGTCGACCAGCAGAAGCGGCTTGCCGACGACATCCAGGAACGCGTCATCTCGATCTTCGAGGCCTGCAACTTCCAGGACCTGACCGGTCAGCGCATCAGCAAGGTGATGGGCACGATGAAGTTCATCGAGCAGCACATCAATGCGATGATGGAGATCTGGGGCGGCGTCGACGCGATCAAGGCCCACGCGCCGCCGATCATCGACACCCGCGATGAAGACGCCAAGCTCCTCAATGGCCCGAAGCTCGCCGGCGACGTCGGCCACGCCTCGCAGGACGACATCGACGCCCTGTTCGACTGACCGGACGGGACATAGAGAGAAGCAAAACGCCGGCGCCAAGCCGGCGTTTTTGTTTTCGAACCTCACCGCAAATCCAGACACCGGCACCCTCGCCCGCAAGGGGACAGGGGAGGAAGCGTGCCCGTGGTTAATCTCGCTTCAACGGCCTTCGCAGGCGCCGCATGGCGCATCCACGGCCCGTTTACGCATCGCGCCCTATCGTTTCTCTCAAGGACCAATCCATAGGGGGAAACCATGGGACATCGTACCCGGCCGACGGCCGCGGAAGACTTCGCGCCCGCCGATCTCTTGCAAGGACTTCTGGTGATCTCGTCGTTCGGCTTCTGGGCCGTGATGCTCGGCCTGATGCCGGTGCTGCTGTTTCGCGTCTGGCTCGCGGGCTGACGCGAAATAGTTAATCCGCGGTAGCGTCCGTGTTCCAATTGTGCGGGAGCCAGCGAGGCGGATGTTAAAACGTTTCTAGTATCACTCGCGCCCGCAAGCGAAGAACTCGCGGGGGGCGTTTAGTGAATACTCGAAATGATATGGCGCCTGGTTATCCGGCCGCCGAGCAGCAGGGCTTTACCACCGAGGACATCCTCTGGGCCGCCGGCATCTGGTCGGTGATCCTCACGCTGTCACCGGTGATCGTGTTCTACATGCTGATGGTGGCGTAGTGCTTGATCTCGAGATTCCGGGTTCGCCCTTCGGGCGCCCCGGAATGACAACGGAAGACCGAAAACGCAAAACGCGCGGGCCAACCGCGCGTTTTTCGTTGCCCAGGAAAAATGAACAATAAAAACTACGCGGCCTGCTTGTGCATTGCGCCGGATGCCGACGCCGTGCCACGGATTGCCTTGACTGAACGCTCGATCGCGGCCCACAGCCTTGCGATCTCCTGCGCGGCGCGGCTCTCCGCCTGATATTCCCGCGCGCCCTCGCCGTGGCTCAGCGCCATCAACAGATCCGAGCGGTTGGTGATCTGGCCGCCCCAGACCGGGGCGCGGAATTTTGCGAGCGCCTCGCGGGCGATGGTGACGATCGGGCTTTCGGCTTCGTCGCGGCGGGCGGGTGCGCCGTTGAGCACGACTGCGTAGGGCTTGCGCGCGGCGCGGCACATCTGGATGGTTTCCTGCACCGCGTTGACGTCGAACACGCCAGGCCGTGCCGGAATGACCACCATGGTTGCGTTCTTGATCGCGTCGTCGACCACGGCCGAAAGGTTCGGCGGCGTGTCGATCAACACCCATTCATAGCCGTCGCGCTTGGCAGCGGAGACGATGCCGCTGACCGAGTTGACGGCGGCCTTGATCGGCGGCTCGTTGGTGCCACGCAGCTTGTGCCACAGCGTGAGCGAGCCCTGCGGATCCGCGTCTACCAGCAGAACCTGTTTGCTCGCCTTGATCTGCGCGGCGAGATGTGCAGCAAGGGTACTCTTGCCCGAGCCGCCTTTACGCGATGCAAAAACAATAACGTTCATACCCTTGGCCTCCAGATTGACCCCAGGTCGCGAAAATGAATCAGCGCGCTGATTCGTGAAAGAAAAATTTACCGGGAGTTGCGTCACCGCCACGAAATAAAGGGCGTGTTGGCTTTTGAGTCACACTGCACGCGACGTCGTGGACATGAATTGCCATGAATGGCCGTTCGCCACGGCAAATCCTGCGTTTTTCAAGCAATCGTTCGGGAAGCGGCGGCACGCAACCTGCCCGAGCAAATCGATTCCCGACTCTTTTCGGCCGGGCGAAGGCGGAATTGCTGCATGGAGCTCGCCGAGTGACGCGTGAACAAAAGGAGTCCTTCGGCCAACATCACACATCATCACTGAGTCATTTTTACTCAGCCCGCCGCGAACTCCTTCCCCTCCTCCCATAGGGAGAAGTCGATTTGCGTCTGGCGATGCCCAGCATCGTCCGGCGCAAATCGGGTGAGGGATTGAGGTCCCACGAGAGAGTGAAACCCCTCACCCGCGCCTTCGGCGCGACCTCTCCCCATGGGAGAGGTGGAAAACGCGGCTCGCGGTTGGCGCCTCAGGTATCGTCGGCCTTGGGCTTCTTCTTGCCGGACTTGCTGCTCGCCGTCGTCTTCTTCGCGGCCGGCTTGCTCGAGATCTTCTTCCTTGCCACCGGCTTGATGTTGACGGGCTGGCCGGCTGCTGCCGCGTCGGGTTCCGGTCCCTGGCGGAAGAATACCGCGCACTGCGGCGAGAGCTGCGACTTTTTCTGGATCATGCAGGCGGTGATGGCATCGACGTTGGGCACGAACTCGCCGCACAACCGCATCGCATCGGGTGTGCAGGCCTGCTGCTGCTCCGGCGTATAGGCCTGGCTGGTGGCGGGCTGGACGGTGAAAGCCAGCGCGATCGCAGAGATCGCGGCAGCCAGGAACTTCTCGAAATGAAACGCCGGCATGATCCCCCCAATCTTTCCGAGTCGAAGGGAATAGTGGGTGAACGCTTCCGCGTTGGCAACCGAGCCGCGAGGCGAAAACCGCGAGCTGTGCGCTCCCTGCAACAGAAGACGCCAAGGCGATGCCTTGGCTATGGCGGAGCGCCCGGTGGGGCTCTTTCCAAGTGTCCCGTTGCGGAGACACGCTCTCCCCGGCCCTCTCCCGCAAGCGGGAGAGGGAGCGCCGCCCGCCTCCAACAAAAATCTCGAAAACAACCCCATGCAAAGTAGCCGGCGCGATCCGCGCGGACTCTTACGGATTTTACGAAATTCATTTGACACGTCGGGCAAATCACCGGCATTATGCCATCATCGACGGGTGTGGGGTGGTCAGCGGATATCCCCTCGAGGCGAGGACCGCATGGCTATCGTGTTGATCGTCGCGCCGGTGTTTGCCCTGATCGCGGCCGGCTATGTGGCGGTGCTGTTTCGCTTCGTCTCCGAGAGCGCACACAAAGGCATCTCCGAATTCGCCTTCAGCATCGCCATCCCCGCGCTGCTCTTCCGCACCATCGTCGTCTCGGAATTCCCGCATCTGAGCGCCTTCAGGATGTGGGGCGCCTATTACGGGGCGCTGGCAATCACCTGGCTCGCGGCGCTGGCGCTATCGGCCCTGCTGCGCGAGCGGCGCGAGGACCGCGAGGACGGCGTCGTGCTCGCGATCGGCTCGGTCTATGGCAACATCGTCATGCTCGGCATTCCGCTCACACTCTCGGCGCTGGGCAACGAGGCCGCGGGGCCGATGGCGCTCATCCTGTCGGTGAACACGCCGCTGCTCTGGCTCTGCGGCACGCTTCAGATGGAGCTGGTCGACCGCAAGCAGAAGGGCTCGGCGCTATCGATCATCCTGCCGGTGATTCTGGATCTTGCGCGCAACCCGATCATGCTGGCGATCGGTTTTGGCCTTATCTGGCGCCTCACCGGCTTCGGCCTGCATCCGGTCGTCGACAAGACGATCGAGCTGCTCGCGCAGGCGGGATCCCCGGCGGCGCTGATCGCGCTCGGCATCAACCTGTTCCGCTTCGAGATCAAGGGCGAGAAGCTCGGCATCGTCGTGATGTGCGCGCTCAAGCTGCTGGCGATGCCGGCGGCCGCCTTCCTGCTGGCAAAACTGTTGGGCCTGCCGCCGCTGGCGGCCGGCGTGGTCGTGCTGTTCGCGGCGATGCCGACCGGCGCGAATGCCTACATCTTTGCGGTTCAGTATCAGCGGCTGGTGAACCCGGTGTCGGGCGCCGTTGCTCTGGGAACGCTGCTGGCGGCGGTGACGTTGCCGGTGGTCGTGCTACTCGTCGCGCATCTGCAATAGCGGACCGAGCAAAAAATCAAAAGGCGCACACTCAGTGTGAGATATGTCACGGCCGTCAAGGTCGCCGGATCATATGCTGCGCCGAACCTCACAGCAGGATGCGGACCATGCAAATGCTCTTACACGATCATTTCATACAGAACTGGCCCATGCTGGCCGAGCTATCCCCGACGCAGGGGCAGCAGTTGATGGCTCTCCTTATGTGGATGTTCTCTTGGCTATGGGCATTGGGCGCCGCGGCCTCCATAACGTCATACCTGACTGTGTTCCAGCACCTGGATCAGCACCTGGCTCAGATGATGTTTGTGGGCTTTTTTCTTGTTGCGTTCTCCGTTGGATTGATGGTTATCGAAAGCCGGAGTGCTGGTCTCCATGCGGCGAGTGCAAAAGTTTCGAAGCAGCTCTCCTTGAGATTCAGCAGTCTGGCTTCAGCATGCATGATTGCCGGGCTGCTGCTATTGCTGATGACGTTCTCGGTGTGGGGGTACTTCCTGATGCATCCGCCTCACTAGAGCATGATCCGCGTGGAGGGTTTTCCGCCGCATTGAACTCGCGCCAGAGATCCATCCTCAAGTCAGCGCCAGATCAGCCAGAGCAGCGGCGCCAGGATGCAGAGGCTCAAGGCCACACCGAGCGACAGCCGGCCGAACCTGTGCAGCATCGACAACTGCGAGGGATCAATATTGGGCTGCAAATCCAGCCAGCGCCGAAAGCGCTCCAGCAGCCAGCCGAAGAGGTGAAAGAGAGCTTCGGCCAGCCGGATTACGAGTTCAAAGAGAATTTCGAAGATGAAGCCGGCCAGATCATCGAGGATGAGGTCGAACAGGATCTCCATGCACATTCACCGAGCTGTCGGCCCATCCACCGGGTCGCTGCTCGTACCTGACGTGGGGATCGAATGCGCATGGCGACAGAAGCTGGCGCTTCACCTTCCCGGGATCGTCCCGTGATGTCGGGCCAAGCTGGCATCAATCAAATGAGCGCGAAATCCTGAGCGAGTTGATTGACGGGCAAAGTGCTGCAGTGCACTTCCGCCTCGTCGTCCGATATCGCCCACCGGGCGTTCCTGCTGGCAAGGCTGTCCGGGCGCGCCAAACAGGTTAGGCGACTGCCGTCAACCTGCTGTCCGTTTCGCTGCTTGTGAAGAGTAGCCGTCTGCGAATGGCTTCCTCGACCAGCGCCAGTGTCTGCTTTGCTTCGCGGGCATCAGCCTCGGCCGCCTGTGCGCGAAACTCGATTGCCGTCAACTGATCTTGCTGAGCTTCGATACGCTTCTGGGCTTCCTCAAGAGCCATGGAGGCGTCTCTCAGCTTGCGCTCTGTGGTGGCTATGAGTTCGCGTTGCGCCCGCTCGGCGGCCTCAGCGCGAGCCTCCGTCTCGCGAACACTCTCCTCCATGCTGCGGAATAAATCCGCTGCCTGATAGACAAGCCCGAGAGCCCGAGCACCCGTGTTAGGCGAGGAGGACCTTGCAAACCCAAGGACAGTCTCTCCATCCGGTATTGATCTGCTGAAACCGCGCTGCGCCATCCAAATCAGCCCCACCGCGAATAATGTAAGGGGAGCAGGATGATGCACTTATGGTAAACGCGCGGTTAAGGGAGCCGCTGTCTGGCGCGGCTGCCGCGGAAGTTTAGACGGCCGCGTGTTTGCCACTGAGAACGAGGTGGTGTACCGGGTTCAATTCGGGCAACCGCGCTTTCCGAAGGCCGTCCCAATTGCGGTCAATTACGGCAATTGCGGTGACAGTGCACTTAATCGAACGCTGGTTCTTTCGCGCTTGCCGCAGCTCGGCTATCGCCTGCTCGGCCGAAGCGGGCGCATGGGCAGTCGTACCAGCCGCGCGATGAACGGTCGCCCAAGCGGCTTTCTGCCATTGGGCAATTTGTGCACTGTCACCGTAATTCCGCACCGTAATTCCGGGACACCGGGCTCATTCGGGCAACCCCGCTTTCCGAAGGCCCTCGGTCATCAACTTCGCGTTTGATCGCCCGCCGCGAGCGATCCACGAAGATATTGTAAAGGCGGGATTGAGCTCAAGCAGACGCGCCACCGCTTCACGCGCCTCACCGTCACGTCCAAGATGGGCGAAGGCGGACGCGAGAACGCAGTAAGCTCCCGAATGAGAGCGGTTCAGACGCAGGGCTTTTTTCGCTGCGGCGATGGCCTCGTCAAAATGGCGAAGCTCAATAGAGGCATACCCCATCCCAGCAAACGAATATTGTAGCCACGGGTCTACCGGGCTTACGCGCACGGCGCGCTCAAAGCTCGGGACCGCCTCCTCCAGCAGCCCCGCAACTCTATAGACATGGCCTCTGCAGTTCCATGCGTGAAATGAATTGGGGTTGAGCGCGACCGCCCGGTCGGCCATCTCGATCTCACTCTCACTATCGCCGACTGTGAACGCCGAGACTATGGCAGCCCATGCCAAGATGTCCGGATCACTATCGTCGACGCTCAATGCTAGGCGAAAAAGCCGAACTGCTTCCTTACGCTCGAATTGAGGATCGACGGCATAGCCGAGTTGGATGTTGAGATGGTGACAACCCGCTGCCAGCGCCGCGACCAACCCGAACCGAGGGTCCAGCTCCAAGGCGCGATGAGCAAGCCTTAGCGCCTCGGTCAAAGCTTCGGGTGTAGATAAGGAGAACTGCTGCAGAGCCCGCAGATAATAGTCATAGGCGGTGAGGTTCTCCGGTCGCCGCCGCGCCGCCATTGCCATTTCCGTTTGAAGCAATTTTGGCTGAATGGCCGAGACAACGGCGAGAGTAACTTCGTCCTGCAGAGCGAAAACGTCTGTAACGTCACGCTCGAACCTGTCCGCCCAGAGGTGCGCGCCTGTAATCGCATCAATCAACTGACCCGTGATGCGAACTCGCGCCGACGCCTTACGCACAGAGCCCTCAAGGACGTAGCGCACGCCAAGCCTGCGTCCGACCTCCTTTATATCGGCGGCTTTGCCTTTAAACGTAAAGCTTGAATTGCGAGCGATCACGAACAGCCACTTGAACCGCGAAAGCGCCGTAATGATTTCCTCAACCATCCCATCCGCGAAGTATTCCTGTTCGGGGTCGCCGCTCATGTTCTCGAACGGCAGGACCGCGATGGAAGGCTTGTCGGGCAACGGAGGCGGGCTCTCGCTCTCAGCAACTCGCGCAGGAGCAGCCTCTCGCGTTTCACTTGGTGCCCCCACCTGATAGGCCCTGATTGGCTCTTGGATGTTTTTGACCTGCTGAACACCAACGTCCACGAAGGTCATCGGCAAGACCTTGCGCACCTGATCGTATGTTACGCTGGAGATACACACGCCTCCCGGTTTCGCAATCGACTGTAGCCGCGCGGCAATGTTCACACCGTCACCGAAGAGGTCCCCAGCGCGTATCATTACGTCACCGATGTGGATACCGATGCGGAAACGTATGCAGCGATCAGGTGCGAGACCGGCGTTCGCTTCGGCCAAAGCGGTTTGCACCTCTACCGCGCAGTGCACGGCGTCCACAGCGCTTCCGAACTCCGCAAGGACACTGTCGCCTGCCGTGTTCGCTATGCGGCCCCCCTGGCTCCCAATGAACCGGTCTAGGATTGCCCGCCGTTCGGTCAGCCCTTTGAGCGTGCCGACCTCGTCAACGCCCATGAGGCGGCTGTAGCCCTCCACATCTGCTGCGAAGACTGCGACGAGGCGTCGGCTGACTGCCATAGGGTCTGACATGCGTGCCCCAATGCCCAACCTGTCGTGAGCAGTCTGGGCTCGGTGGCCCATCCCGTCAACTAAGGATGCCCTTGGTCACCGAACCGACTAAGGTCAGCTCGGGCACCCCGGCCAACCGCATGCCCTTAATGATGCGTCCGCACCCGGCACGGAACGTCGAATTATCGCTCCGTGCAGTGGTGGCATCACGAAAGCGGCGAATGGCGAAGCTCGGATCGAGCGCAAGTCCCGCTCGCACTGCGGCCCGCGCTTCCTCCAGCTCCCCGAGCAGCGCGAGCGTGGCCGCGAGACAGAAATGCACAACAGGATTATTCCGGTTTCCGTCGAGGCTCCGACGCAGCCAGACTACTGCTTCGGCATCGGCATTGAGGTGTATCTTGGCAACGCCAGCAATACCAAACCACTGGTTGACCAAGATGTCCCGAGGTGAGAGGCGGATTGCCTCGTTGATGTGAGCTTCGGTTTCTGCGCCTCGACCGAGAAGGAACTTGGCTATGCCGATTGAGGCATGAGCGGCGGCCAAATTGCGATCCAGCGCCAACGCCTGCTCGCACTCAGCGATGCCCCGTGACGCGCGCTTCGTATACATTTGCACGACGCCCCGAATTGCGTGGGCGGAAGCGTGGTTCGGCGCGAGGGATAGCGCTTTGGATACTGTCGTCTCTGCCACCGCAAGCCGCGCTGACCAATCGTCGGTCATAAAGTTAACTGCAATCAACACGTCGACCGCCGCTAAACCGACCATTGCCTCGATATTTCCGGGATCGAGCGCGATGGCCTTCTCGAAAAAACTGCGCGCTTGTGCCAAGTGATCAGGAGCCAGCCCCTTGTTGAACCAATTTCTACCCTGGAACACCAGGTCCATCGCGTCGGGATGCAATGAACGTTCGGCTCGGCGCGCCTCGGCGGTAATGAGTTCGGCATTTAGTGAGTTGGCTAGCCTCGAAACGATTTCGTCCTGCATGTCAAAAAGGTCGGCAACGGGCTTGTCAAAGCGCTCGGCCCAGAGGTGGTTGCCGGTTTCGGCGTCGACCAATTGCACATTCACCCGCAGGCGGCTGCCGCCACGTTGCACCGAGCCTTCGAGCACATAGCGGACGTTTAACTCACGTCCCAGCTTCTTTACGTCAACGGGTTTGCCCTTGAACGTGAAAGCGGTGTTGCGCGCAATCACGAACGCTCCATTGATGCGCGACAAGTCCGTGGTGAGGCTCTCCGTCACACCATCAACGAAGTAGTCCTGTGTCGGATCACCGCTAAGATTGGCAAAGGGCAGCACAACGATGGAAAGACGAGGAGCTGAGAGCGGGCTTAGCCTCGGTGTGGCCGCGCTGGAGCTACCCCGAACCACTGCATAAGCCCGCACGGGAAGGGCGATGTTTTTGAGGTTCTGCTCACCCAGGTCGGCGAACTCAACGCCGACCTTGCCACGGACATAGTCGTAGGCAGAAGACGAAATGCAGATGCTGCCGGGTTCCGCAATGCCTTCAAGCCGCGCCGCGATGTTGACACCGTCTCCAAAAATATCATGAGGCTCGACAATTATGTCGCCGATATTGATGCCCACGCGGAAAGCAATGCGCTCGTCTTCCGCATCGCCGATTGTAAGGTCGTTGATGCGGGTCTGAAACTGCATAGCAGCCCGAACGGCTTCGACTGCGCTCGGAAACTCCGCCAAGAACCCGTCCCCGGTGTTCTTGACAATCCGGCCACCGTGCTCGGCGATTGCCGGGGCGACAGCGCCCGCGAGGAGCGCCGTCAGCTTGGCATGCGTAGCCTCTTCATCTTTGTGCATTAGCCGCGAGTAGCCCGCCACGTCAGCCGCGACTATGGCTGCGAGCCTGCGTCCGACCCTGCCTGGATGCGCTTCGTCCATAGAACGCGATCCCGTTCGAGACAGGCATTATGTACGACGGAAGCGTCTATGAAACCACCGCGCGAACCTCTGACCTACCGGCCCGCCGAGGTTTGGGTTTAGCAAGATGCCCCGGTGTTCCCGTCCGGGTTGCGCACACGTTCCTCAACGAGAACAGAGAGCTACCTAGTTCGCTGCCCAGTGGGGCGCACAAAACGCGCTCAACGCTAATAAGACTGAGGCGCTGGTACAGTTGGGTGGGCTCGAACCACCGACCTCCTGTTCCACAGACAGGCGCTGATCTCCATCCCTACCGTTTCTAGCGCTGAATACTTGCACAGGAAGGCACAAAATCGCCAACGAAATCAAAGAAAAACCTTAGCGTTTCTTCCTATCATCAACCATTGCTCCCAAAATCTTACCAAACATCAGTATTCATAGACGCGCTTCCTGTCTTTCTTGCCAATTTCGGCGTCAATCAAGCCCAAAATGGTAGTCTCGCTTGGCTTAAGGTCGCACTAGTTACGTTACGATTAGCTGTTGAATTCGCCTTATGTTCTTAAGTTGTTGATTTATTAGACGATATTTCTCGATAAATACTTTGAATTATCTTTTCTTAGCTTATAGATATCGCCATCATTTCTACCATAAACTTGCTTCTATACTTCGCCATATCCTTGACCCTTCCCATGGAGGTCTATACTCTGTCAATACAGGAAATGGGAGCGTCCATGGCTACAGGGAAGATCACACTTCGGCTGGTCAAAGCCTTCTGCCTTCAGGCACAGCGGCAGGACAAAGCCCTCTACCTCTGGGATACCGAGCTCCAAGGCTTCGGATGTCATGTCTTCCCGTCTGGGAAGGTCTCTTGGCTACATCAGCACTGGGAAGGCGGCCGAGGGGGCAGACCTCGCCGCATCGTCTTCGGTTCCCTTCCCTCAATGAAAGTCCCCGCCGCCAGAACCAGAGCCGAGAAGCTCCGTGTCCAGGTTTCTGATGGCATCGATGTCCTCTCTAGGAAGGCCGAAAGGCTACAACTACAGCGTCAAGCTCTCGCCGCACCAACGGTCTCTGAAGCCATTGATCAATACCTGTCTGGCAAGCCGACAGAGGACGACAAATACTGGCGAGAGACGAAGGCGATCTTCGATAACTCCGCTGTCCCAGACCTTGGCTCATCGAAGCTCCAGGACGTAACCAGAGCCGACATCCGCAAGCTCATTGACGCCAAGCTTGACGATAACCTTCCTGGAGCAGCCAGGGCCCTGCATGCCTCACTGAGAGCTTTCTTCGGCTTCTGCGTCCAAAGAGACCTGATCGCTAAATCTCCAATGGATGGGCTTGTGTGCCCGTCTCCTGTGCGTCGTGATCGCATCCTTACCGACCAAGAAATCAAAGCCCTGTGGTCTTCGTCTCAATCCATGGGGTACCCATTCGGACCCATCTACCAGATGCTACTGCTAACAGCGCAGCGTCGTGACGAAGTCTCAGGCATGGCGTGGTCAGAGATTGATATCGATAACGCCCTTTGGACGATACCTTCAGCCAGGACGAAGAACGGAAAAGCTCACATCGTTCATCTGTCTTCCCCAGTCTTATCGATCCTGAAGACCATTGAGAAAAGCGATGGTCTTGTCTTCACCACGACCGGAGAAACCTCCGTCTCTGGCTTCAGCAAAGCCAAGGCAAAGCTTGACCTCAAGATGCCAGAAGAGACACAGCCATGGCGTATCCATGATCTTCGTCGCACCGCAGCCTCAGGGATGGCACGGCTAGGTATCCTGCCAGCGATCATCGAGAGAATTCTCAATCACCTGTCTGGAGAACAGGGAGGACTCCAGGGCATCTACCAGCGATACGAATATCTCGAAGAGAGAAAGAAAGCCCTTGACGCTTGGGGCCTGTACCTTGAGAAGCTGATCGAGCCCTAAGCATCGAAGAGTCTTGACGCAACCCCCCGTTGCATGTATAATATACTTGAGAACTAGGGTTTTCCCTTCATTTTCACGGTGATCTTCGATCCCGTATCCAACCCCCTCCCCATCCCTATCATGCCAGCAGTTTTCGGCCTTCCCACGGCTGTCGAGGGACAGTCCAACGCCGCCTGCGGCGAACTACACATTTTCAAAATTTGACCGACAAACAATTTGCCCTCTCCGGCAACTGGGCGCTTGCCAGCGATGGCGTGCAATGGGTCCTGCAGCGGAGCCGCTACAAACATGGTCGCATAGATTGGCGTCCCGTCTCCTTTGTCCGTTCCACGAAGGACATTTTGGCTCGATGCATGCGTGAGAAGGGCTGCCCACCAAACGATGCCCAGCGACTGTTGAGCAGATTGCCAGACCGTTTCCAAGATGCCTCTCAAAGCCATTTTGAACTGGTCTGAGCGATCTCTCAACGTTCAGGCTACTTCGCCAGCCCTCCCGACATAAACGCATCAGACCGCCTCTAAGGCCTCCAGGGACTCCGTTGACCGTAGGTCATCCTTACGGATCAGCCATCCCTTCGCTCCTATCCCCGACCTCCTGCCAAAAGGGCAGCCAACCAAGGCCAATCGCAAGCAGATGCTCTGCGCTGTTGGCCATCACACGCCAATCTGATTGGCTAACCAAAGGACCATTATGGCCAAACCCAAACCACTAGTCGACCGAACTAAGGAAACCTTCTTTCTGCAATCCGAAGCGGATCAAAAGAGGGAGCTCCAGCCCGATATGATCCAGCTCTCCGACCATGACGGCCTGATCACCTACGGGAGAGGCGATGTTGTCACTCGCCAGAACATCGAGAAGCTGAAGGACGAAGAAGACCGAGCTGGTACTCCGGTTTCTGGACAGGCTGATGGAGCCAATAAGGTCAAGGACCTGCCCAACGGCTACCAGGCTCGATGCCTACCGCCCTATTGGCACTGGACCGTACACTTCGACGGCGAGGCTCTGAACCTCGGCAGTTTTACTGAGCTCCCGCTCGCTGAATCTGCTGCTCTCTCCCATCACATGACCAAAGCAAGCTGAGCACCTCAGCGAAAGGACTAAACTAATGAACGAACAGAACGACGATTCACTCTTCCATGAACCCAAAAGCCAAGAGCTGGTAGCGAACCATGAGCGGTCTAGTTGGCAATTGGCAGAGACCATAAGGCGCAACGATCCCCGTCAGTATTGGTCACCGAAATTTCAATCGCAGCTCCATAAGCTAGCCCAGAAAGAGAAGGAAGATTTCTATGGCAAGTAAGCCCAAAAATAACTACAGCCCAATCAAGGGACCCAAGACGGTCGCCATCGCTGAAGCCCTAGCTATCGCAAATGCTCAGACCGGAGGAAGGAAGCCTCCGGCAGATAACTGGGCACAACAGAACGCTCACAAGCCAAATGTCACCCGGACTGTGGCAGCCGATCCCGTCGCTCTAGCGAACTCCAACGGAGGCAATATAGCAAAGCGAAGGTGACTTAAGGATCAAAGGAGAAACCAAGGCGGGTAGGCTCGATGCTTGCCCGCTTTAATCTTGGAATCAAATGAACATCATCAAAACTGACTTAGCAGACGGCAGACGCCTGGTGTCTATACCAGTACATCCGAAGGGCATCTGTCTTCT
Organism: Bradyrhizobium sp. UFLA05-108; assembly: GCF_059803455.1. Lineage (NCBI taxonomy): Bacteria > Pseudomonadati > Pseudomonadota > Alphaproteobacteria > Hyphomicrobiales > Nitrobacteraceae > Bradyrhizobium > Bradyrhizobium sp. UFLA05-108. Next base: position 31,160 of record NZ_JBANAZ010000092.1, read on the forward strand.
TTACGCAGAAGATCTTCTCAAGCTCATCGAGCTCGGTGTCT
>NZ_JBANAZ010000093.1:0-30400 GCF_059803455.1 Bradyrhizobium sp. UFLA05-108
CTTCAGTCCTGCCAACTAGACAGACTGAATCACTGGTATCTCTGAGTCGCAACCGCGGCCTTTTTCAACGGAATCGGCCATGAACGGACATCTCAGCTTGCCCGGATCTCGTTCGTTCGGCCCGCCTTCAAAATGAGCGTGGCCCCTCTTCTACGACAGGCATTGCGCCAGCGAGAGGCGCGCTCGACGACTCATCGGATCGCTGCTCCTGAGCTCCGACGCGCCGCAAACACACCATACAACGGAGTTATTCAAAATCGCGCCGCAACGGCAACTTGGGACTGACGTCTGATGATGCATCTTTCAGGGCCTCCAAATCTCGGCCCACACCATGGAGAGACAAAATGGCGATGCTCGATTGGAACGACTACCGAAGCCAAATCCTCGCCCGCGTCGGAGAGATCGGCAAGCTCTCACCAGACACCGTCAAGGGCTACATGGCGCTTGGCGGGGCCGGCGCAAAGACCGGACACCTTGATGCCAAGTCGCGCGAGTTGATCGCGCTTGCGGTCGCGATCACGCTGCGCTGCGACGGCTGTATCACCGTTCACACCGCAGCAGCGAAGAAGCTCGGCGCCACGAAGGAGGAGATTGCCGAAGCCTTGGGCGTTGGCATCAGCGTCAACGCCGGCGCAGCCTTGGTGTACTCGACCCGCACACTTGACGCGTTCGATATTACCGCTTGAAGCGTCGGCAGTGTCGGTCGTGCTTCGCCCGTCCGCGATGCACGGCCGCTTGCCCCCGGCTGGTTCTGACATTGTCGGCAACATTGGAATGCCGAGCAGAGTTGCTGCAAGCCGCACCGGCTCTCCGAGAAGGTGGCACCGGGCTCAGAGCGCCCTGAAAACCATGGCCTGTGTTCCGAAATCCGTGAGCAGGGTCACTGTTTCAGCGAGCAAGTCATGAGACTGTCGCCAAGACAAGATGTTTGCTGCGATGCAGTTTCTTGGAGATGCACCCATGAACGTCATCATTCAGAAGCTCAATGGGCTATGGCACCTGATCGTCGGGTCGTGCCAGATCCGGACGCCATTCCTGGAGACTCAGGATCGAGAGTTGGTTGTTACGTATGCTCGGCGAGCGTACCCGGGGGCCAAGATTTTCGAGCGCTGTTGAGACAAGAGTTGCGCCTCGAGGGATGCAGTCTCTTTGTACGGGATTGGCGGCATCGCTGAAACGGCAGCCGTTGGCGGCAAAGCGGACATTGGGTAGGAACTTCCTAGGGCATGATCCGGAAAAATGTGGAACGGTTTTTTTCGCGACAAACGCGGAACGCGTTTGCGCGGAGATCGTGCTCAAACAACAACCCAGAGCGCGATGACGATTCATCCCGATCTCATCACGCTTTAGCCCTTCGCCTGACCTGCTCGCGATCATCCTGCGCCACAAACGCAAGCGTGGATAATTCGGCAATTGCCGCACCACGCATCGCCTCGAGACGGATCACTTGCGCTCGACAAGAAGGGGCCGCGCGCGAATGATCGTCTGATTTCGTTCAGATTAACCGCCCAGTAGCGTTGCCATCTGACGTCGATCGATGAGGTTGGGGTCTTGCGGCAATTGATGACCGTCCAATTCGGCGAGTTTTGCCGCTATATGCGGTCTAGCGACGACTTCCTGAGGCAACGCAAGGCACATCGCAATTTCAATGATGCCACGGAGGACGTCCGCGTCTTGGGATGATGCAAAAAGGAGCTTGGCCATGACTTGGTTGGGTGCGGGGACCGGCATGCCCTCTTCCAGTGCGCTCATTTCAGCGATCCGCGCGCGGTCCGCGGCGATCTGGTTTCGATAAAACGGGCCGACTTGGCTCTCGGTCTCAGCGTCGTATGCCCGGGAGAACGCTTCGGGATCGTCGATGTATCGGCGGGCAATATTGCGGAGTACCTGTGCGTGCAAAAGGCCAACGCTCAAGCCCCTTCCGGCAGATGGGTTGGTACACGCCCATGCATCACCTACAGCGGCGAATCCGGTGATCACGGGCTGACCATCGACGACAAACCGTCGGTACCGGTCGATAACTCCCGCCATCAGAAGAACGGGCGTTATTGGCTCGCCATCGAGCCAATGGGCGTGCCGCGGGCACGCGGAGACGACGCGATGGAATGTCGTCGTATCACGCAAGGCTCGCATCGCCTTGTTCTTCGCCGAGGTATACAAAGTAATTGACCAAGTATCATTGTCCCCGTCCAAGGTAAGGATCGAGAACAAGCCCATCGGCGTGAGCGCGCGGCCCATCCTGCGGGGCCGCTGCTGCCCGGAGAAATATCGTGTAAAATAAGCGAAGTTGCTGTCTTCGGCTTCCTCAATCGGGCTGCGGGCTCCCGCGCTGACGATCCAATCGCAAGCCAGGCTTCGCCGTCCCATGGCGTCGACTACCAGATCAGCGCGAATTTCTTCTCCGGATGTAGTACGTACCCCAGCAACGTGCGGCACACCGGGAACCGCCGAAGCGCCCGTAATCAATTCGCAAATCTTGGTCCCCCGACGAATACTCACGTTAGGCGCGGCTTGCGCCATTGCAGCCACGGCCCATTCTACGATGGGCCTCCGACCAGTGACGAAGGGTATGGTCTCGTCGCCCGGACGCGGCGTCCGGTCCGTTATGGACGGCGGAAGGGATCGGCTGTCGAGATAGTCCACCCAAACGCAGCCGGCTCGAAGCAGATCATCCGTCAAGCCCGGCAATTCCTGATCGCTGATCATCCGAAATCGCGAACTGAGATTATGAGGTTGCCTGAATTGGGCAACTCCGGGGCGTTCCCAGGAATCCCATCCCTCGGCAGATGCAATAGGTTGACCTGCAGAGTCAGCCTCTAGGACTGTGACGTCGTGGCCGTCGCGGCCAAGCATCATCGCTGCGCATAATCCAATCACACCTCCACCGCAAACCAGGATTTTGCTCATCGCCCTCTCCCTAGAGCTCGGTCAACCGCGGAAACGGGCGGAATCCTCATCGTCTTGCCACACGGCGAAACGACAACGACACCCACTCACGCAGGCAGGACTGACTCAAGACATAGGTCTATGCGGCGAACCGGAGGTTCAAAGCCCTCGTCCGCTTGCCTTCGGAGCCTGGTGTCACAGGCGACGTCTCATTGGTCGCCTATGGGGCAAAACCGGCGATCAGCGCAATCATCGCATTATGTCCGATCTCCCGTACGTTAGTTGTTCGGCCCAGAGCCAAAAAGGAAACGTTGGTCAGACTCTTCTTTGCGTTTCAGAACTGATGGTAACGCAAACTGCGCCAGCCGCGCCTTGCCGCCACAACTGGCATCGCCCCAGAGATCAGCGGCGAGACGGCCATCAGGGCGTTCCCACTGAAGGCCGTGTTGTATCTCTTGCGGGTGGGATGTTCAGCCAACCGGTCCGGGGATCCAATAGTCGCCGGCAAGCGGGCTAACTCTTACGCTGGAAATTACCCCGAGCTGCAGGCTTGGATCGAAATGGCGCATCGTCCGCTCATTGAGGTCAATGATGCGGCCTGGCCTTAGTGGTCCCACGTCATTTATCTTGACGATGACTTTCTTGCCCACGGCCTCGACGAGGGCATACTTCGGCCTCACGCCAAATTGGACCCCACCAAATTTCTGACGCAGGCTCGTCTTGATGGCAGCCGCCCAAACGGAGGGATCATAACGCTCGCCGGAGGCTGTGTTCGGACCGCCCTCCTCCTTGCCGGGCTTGAATGGATTATACATGGATGCTGCGCCAACGATCGCATTTCCACAGGCGGCATTGACTACAGCGCTTGAGTGAACTCCACCCGATTCACTTCGGGCAACGGTGACGGAAACGGCAAGCGCAACCACGGCGCCGCAAATTGCGGCGCTCGAGCGGAACACCATCATAACTCCTTTGATTTTCTCGATCGTCCGGTTCCCCGATGCCGCAAAACATGGTCAAGCGAACGCGGAGCGTTCACGAACTTGCGCCGATATTTTGCGGATTCGTGCCAACTCTGGCGGCGGAACCGTTGCGGGAACCAGGGTGGTTCCTCGCACATTGTTTTAAGTTCTCACCGACTAAGACAGAGAATGCGTCAGCAGCATGACTGAATGGAACCTGGCGTGCAATGCCGCGTCGAGCCCTTCAGCGAAGCAATCGAGTCCGCGCGGCGATGCGCCTGTTTTGCTGATTTGCACGACGTAGGAATGTCTTACGCCGCGCAAGGTCATCTCCCGCCGGCGACGGTCGTTCTACTTTGCATGGGGTTGTTTTCGATGTTTTGGTGGGAAGCGTCTCGATGAACCGTCTCACCCGCTCTTCCGTTGCCGCGCACTCGCCAGCAACACCAGCATGAACGACGCTGCCGTCATCAGCGTCGAGATCGCGGCAATGGTCGGATCGATCTCGTCGCGGAGTGCGGTGAACATGCGCTTGGTCAGCGGCTGGTACTGACCACCCGAGATGAAAAGCGCGATGATGGTCTCGTCCATCGCCGAGATGAAGGCGAAGATCGCGCCTGCCACCACGCTGGACTTGATCTGCGGCAGCGTCACCACGAAGAAGCTGCGCAGACGGTTCATACCGAGGCTGCGCGCGACCATCTCCTGCGCGGGATCGAAGCTTTGCAGACCCGCGAGCACGGAGATGACGACGTAAGGCAGGCCCAGCATCACGTTGGCGAGCACGAGACCCGGCAGCGTCGCGACCAGCCCGACCCTTGCATAGATGAAGAAGATGCCGACCGCGGTGATGATGATCGGCACCACGAGTGGCAAGAGCAGCCCCATGTGGATCATGCGCATGATGCGCAGCTTCGACTGGCTGATCGCGTAGGCCGCGGCGACGCCGAGCGGGGTGGCAATCACGACCGTGAAGGCCGCGACGATCAGCGTCACCTGCGTCGCCTGCATCCAGGCGGGGTTCGAGAAATATTGCTGGTACCAGCGCAACGACAGCGAAGGCGGCGGGAACGTCAGGAAGCGCGCGCTGGAGAACGAGATCGGCACGATGATCAGGACCGGCAGGATAAGATAGATCAGCACCAGCGCGCAGGCCGCGATCAAGGCGATCCGGGCGGGCGAGACTGTTCTCATTTCTGCCCCAACACGCGATCGAGCGAGACGAAACGGCTGACAACGAAGAAGATCAGGAGCACGCTGAGCAGAAGGACCACGGCGACCGCGCTGGCCGCGCCGAACTGGTTGTAGAGCTCGACATTGCGGCTCACCAGCATCGACACCATCACCGTGCGTCCGCCGCCGAGCAGTTCCGGCGTGATGTAGAAACCGAGGCAGAGCACGAACACCATGGTCGAGCCGGCGAGCACGCCCGGCAGCGACAGCGGCAGGAAGACGCGGAAGAAGGTGAGCGCCGGGCTTGCACCCAGGCTGGCGCCGGCCTGCATCAGATCGCTCGGAATCTTCTGCATGGTGGCGTAGAGCGGCAGCACCATGAAAGGCAAGAGGATGTGCACCGTCGCAACCACCGTGCCGAAAGTGTTGTGGACGAGCGCAAGTGGCTCACCGATCACGTCGAGGTAGCGCAGGAGCTGATTGATCACACCGGTGCGCTGGAGCAGCGCGAGCCAGGCATAGGCGCGCACCAGCACGCTGGTCCAGAACGGCAGTACGACGAGCGCCAGGATGACGACGCTCCATGCCTTCGGCACCGCGTTCGCGGCATAGGCCACGGGATAACCCAGCACGAGCGCGAGCACCGTCACCAGCAGGCTGATCTCGAAGGTCAGTGCGAAGCTGCGCCAGTAGATATCCTCGGTGAAGATGCGGCGATAATGCTCGAGCGTGAATCCGTCGTGATAGATCGACTGCCAGGCGAGCCATCCGACCGGCAGCACGATCAGCAGAAGGATGACGAGCAGCGCCGGCGACACCAGGGCCAGCATCAGGCCGTCTTCACGGCGTTGATGTCTGAGCGAAGGATCTGGTTTTGATGTCGTCAACGCTGCCTCGCTGGTTCACTTCTGCATGAACGCGGCCCAGCGCTTCTCGGCCGCCTCGCCCGCCGGCGACGACCACCAGGCGTAAGACATCAGTGCCTGCTTCGCTGCGTTCGCGGGCTCGCTCGGCAATTGCGCAGCGCGCTCCGGCTTGATCACGCCGGTGTCGAACGCCTTCGGGTTGCCCGGGCCGTAGTCGATGTTCAGCGGCAAATTGGCCTGATGCACGGGATCGACGGCCTCGTTGAGGAACTTCACGGCCGTCTCGAGATTCGGCGCTCCCTTGAGAATGCAGAGCGAGGTGCTCTGCAAAATGCCCTGGTTGTAGGTGAAGGCGACCTTGGCGCCTTCCTTGGCGACCGCGCTGACGCGGCCATTCCAGGCCATCTCCATGTCGACCTCACCGTCATTGAGAAGCTGCGCCGACTGCGCGCCGGAGGTCCACCACACCGTGATGTTCGGCTTGATCTCTTCCAGCTTCTTGAAGGCGCGCTCGACGTCGAGTGGATAGAGCTTGTCGGGAGCGACGCCGTCGGCCATCAGCGCGGCTTCCAGCGTTGCGATGGGGTGGTTGCGGAGCGCGCGGCGCCCGGGGAATTTCTTGACGTCCCAGAAATCGGCCCAGCTATTGGGCGCATCCTTCGGGAACGTCTTCTGGCTGAAGGCGAGGACGCTGGAATAGAACTCGTAGGACACCGAATAGGCATTGCGATAGGCCTCAGGCATCGCGGCAGCATTCGGGATCTTGGAGAAGTCGAGCTTCTCGATCAGCCCCTGCTCGCCGCCGCGCAGGCAATAGCCGGTCGGCGTGTCCACCACGTCCCAGATCGGCTTACCGCTGCCGACCTGCGTCTTGATCGCGGGCCAGGCGTCGGGAATGGAATCCTGGTTGATGGTGATGCCGAGCTTCTTGGCGGAGGGATCGAGGATCGCCACCGTCTGCGCCTGCTGATAGGCGCCGCCTTGCGAGACGAAGGTGATCTGCTCACCGGCACCGGCCGCCGTGCTAGCCAGTCCAAACGCACCGAGCGATGCGCCCAGGACCGCGTGTCCAAAACTGAAGCCCAATTTCGTCATCCTCGCCTCCTCTGTCGTCAAAAGAAACTCACTGCCCGATCGCATCCAGCAACTGATACCAGCCGGCGACCATGCGCACGGCGGGCTCGCGGAGCGAATAGAACGGAATGAATTTGAGACGTCTCGCATCGAGCAGCCCGACATCAGGCTTTTCGCGGCGGACGAAGGCCGCGAGATAGCGGCCCATCAGGCTCGACATCGCCACACCCGCGCCATTGTAGCCCATCGCGAATAGCGTGCGCTCGTCGAGGCGGCCGATATGCGGCACCGAGTCCAGCGTCATTCCGACGAGGCCCGACCATTTGAACGCGAGCGGCACGTCCACGAGATCAGGGAATATTCCGACCATCGCCTTGCGCAGCGCCTCAAATGCGGCTTCCGAATCCTGCTTGCCGAAGGCGCCGCGGCCACCAAAAATCACGCGATTGTCGACCATGCGGAACCAGCGCATCATGCGCTTGGTCTCGGTGTAGGTGCGGCCCGTCGGCATCAGCCGTCCCGCGAGATTGCGCGGCAACCGGTCGGTCGCGATGATCGCGCTGCGGAACGGGATCAGTGTGTGCTGCAGGTGCCGCGTCGCATCCGTCAGGTCGGAATAACTGTTGGTGGCGATGATCGCCTGCTTTGCGCGCACCGTGCCTTGCGGCGTCTCGGCGACGAGACCGCCCTGCTCGCGCCTAAGCTTTAGCACCGGCGTATCCTGGAAGATGGAAACGCCGCGACGCGCGATGCCCTCGGCGAGGCCACGCACATAGTTGAGCGGATGGATCCCGCCGGAGCCGGGATTGAGCACGCCTCCCACGAAGACATCGGAGCCGGTTTCATCACGCACCTCGCGCTTGTCGAGGATACGGACCTCAGCATCGCCCATCTCGCGCTTCATCCAGTCGGCCTCGTCGATCGCCGCCCGGAGTGTCGTCTCGTTGTGTGCGGCCTTGACCTGGCCGGTGCGCGTCAACGCCGCACTGGTGATGCCGAATTCGGAGACCAGTTCCTCGACAATATCGGTCGATTCATGCGCGATCTCGTACATGCGCTTGGCCATCGCGCGGCCATGCGCGGCGTCGACCTCGCGAAACGACAGGCGGAATTTTGCGGTGATCACGCCGCCATTGCGGCCACTCGCGCCCCAGCCGGGGCGGTTCGCCTCCAGCACGATCGGCGACAGACCGCTCTTGGCGATGTGGTGCGCCGCGGACAGGCCGGTGTAGCCCGCGCCGATGATCACCACATCCGCCTGATGCTCGCCCGACAGGACCGGAAACTCGTGAGCAGGCTCCGCCGTGCTCGCCCATAGCGAGTTGGCGGATGGCTGCGCGATCCAGTTCCCTGTCATGCGTCCACTCATGCTCACGCAGCGCCGACGGCGGCGTCGGCGAAGGCCTTCATCGTGGGAAAATGGAAGTCGGGCTTGGTCAGGGTCGGCACTTCCGGCGTTCCGCCGAAACCGGCGAGACCCTGGCGCCGCTCGATCCAGCACACCTTGTAGCCGAGCTTCCGCGCGATCCCGATGTCGTGATACTGGCTCTGCGCGACGTGCAGGATGTCCGACTGCTTGTAGCCGAACGCCGACTGCCGGCCCTTGTTGTAGGCGAAGAATTCCGGATTAGGCTTTGCAACGCCGGTGTCGTCGGCACAGACGGTGTCGTCGAAGGGATTGCCGAGCGCATGCGCGTAGCAGGACAGCGCGACGCGATCTGCGTTGGTCATCGCAACCAGGCGGAATTTTGTGCGCAGACGCTTCAACGCTTCAACCGAATCCGCGAACGGTGCCCAACGCAGCACCGCGAGCTGGAACACATCGCAGGATGCGTCGTCGGCCGGAAGACCCAGCTCCTTGGCGAGATAGCGATAGACGTGAAACATCACCTCGCTGGAACGTTCGGGATTCGCATCGCGGCCGCGCTTGTAGGAGGCGAAGATCTTGTCGTCGCTGAGTTCGGCCGGCGTCTTGCCCGAGATTCTGCGCACCGCCGACAGCACGCCGGTCTCGAAATCGATCAAGGTGCCGACGACGTCGAAGGTGAGGACCTTGAAATTGCTGAACGGGGCTTGGGACGACATTGGGCTTCTTCTCTTTGGTTGGAGCAAGGCTGGAGCTAGTCCACCCTCGGCACGACGATGGTGTCCTCGGGATGAAGGGTGACGGTGAGATTGCCGCCGACTGGCGGAATGCGGCGATAGGCTTCGTGATGGGCCGGCTGGCGCAGGCTGAGCGCAGCGCCGTCGGCGAGGCCGAGAAAGATGCGCAGGCTCTCGCCCTGGTAGACGATGTCGGTGACGCTGCCGGTCAACCGGTTGCGGGTCCCATCGCCTGCGCCGTCGTCAATCAAGAGCTTTTCGCTGTGCACTGCGAGCATCAGCGCATCGCCCGGTGGGATAGTCCGGGCGCTGCGCAGCACGAAATTGCCGAGCGCGACGCTGCATGAATCAACGCGACGGACGGGCAAGAGAGTGGCTTCGCCGATGAAGCTCGCGACGAAGGAGTCCGCGGGGTGATCGTGCAGGTGCGCGGGCTCGTCGATCTGGATCAGCTTGCCGTCCTTCATCACGGCGACACGGTCGCTCATGGTCAGCGCCTCGCGCTGGTCATGCGTGACGTAGATGATGGTGGCGCCGATGCGCTTGTGCAGCGCACGCAGCTCGATCTGCATGGATTCGCGGAGCTGCTTGTCGAGCGCTGAGAGCGGCTCGTCCATCAGGATCAGGCGCGGCTCGAAAATCATCGCGCGCGCCAGCGCCACGCGCTGGCGCTGGCCGCCGGAGAGCTGCGCGGTGCCGCGATGCTCGTAACCGGACAGCCCCACCATGGCGAGCGCGGCTCGCACCCTGTCGGGCCAGGTCGATTTCGGCAGGCGGCGGGCGCGCAAGGGGAAGGCGACGTTCTCGCCGACACTCATGTGCGGGAACAGCGCGTAGTTCTGGAACACCACACCGATGTCGCGCTTGTGCGGCGGCATGTAGGTGACGTCGCGGCCGCCGAAATGGATCGAGCCGCTCGATGGCAGGATGAAGCCACCGAGGATTCCAAGCAGCGTGGTCTTGCCGGAGCCGGACGGGCCGAGCAGCGAGACGAACTCGCCGGCGCCGACATTGAGCGACACGTCATCAAGGGCGCGAACCGCGCCGTAAGCCTTGCTTGCGGACCTGATTTCGACGCTTTCCGCTCGTTTGTCCAACGATCGACCCTCGTCACGCCCCTGGGCGGCGCGCCTCACTGCACGCCATAAGCTTGCTTTATATACAGACCGGAGATCAGCTTGCGATTGCAGCATCATGAGCACGCAATCTTCTCTTACAAGCCTTGTCTTTAGCCTGTCATGCCAATGACACCAGACTTGGCAAAACTCGGCAATTGCCAAATTCTTACCGGTCGCATAACATCAAGTTATGCCCGAGCTCCGCCGGATGCTGCCCTCCTCCAATGCCCTGTTCGTCTTCGACGCAGCTGCGCGCAACGGCAGCTTCACCGCGGCAGCGGCGGAGTTGAACGTCACGCAGCCGGCGGTGAGCCGGATGCTCGGCCAGTTCGAGGAGCACCTCGGCGTCCGCCTGTTCGACCGCAAGGCGGGGCGCGCGGTGCTTACCGAGGAAGGCGAACTGCTGTACCGCCGCGTGCTCGAAGGCTTTCGCAGCATCGAGACCGGGTTGATCGAGATCGAGCGGCGGCGCAAGGGTACCGAGACGGTCACGCTCTCCGTCTCTTCCGCCTTCACCACGCATTGGCTGATGCCGCGTATCGACAAACTGCAGCGGCATTTTCCTCAAGTTGACCTTCGCTTCCAGCTGATCTCAGGCGCGCTGCGGGGACCGGTCGAGAATGTCGATCTCGGCATGCGCTTTCGCGACCGCGAGGAGCCTCACTCCGGCGGCACGCTGGTGATGAAGGAAGTCATGTTGCCAGTGTGCAGCCCCGGTTACATGAGCGAGGCGGAGGCCGCGGAGGGCAACACCGTGATCCGGCTCGCCGAGACGCCGGGCGACTGGGCGGCGGACTATCCAAAGTTTCTCACCAAGCGCCGCGGCCCGGCCAAGGCGCTGAGCTTCACCGACTATGCCGTCGTGGTACAGGCCGCTCTGCTCGGCCAGGGCATCGCGCTCGGTTGGCTGACCGTCGCCTCGCATTGGCTGCTCACCGGCGCACTGGTGCCGGCGTCCGATGCGCTCACGACCACGCGCCGCATTTGCGAATTCCTGCCGCCGCGCAACCGGCCGATGCGGCCTCTTGCCGCCGAGATCCGCGACTGGATCATCGCGCAGATGCGCAGCGAGATCGCGGCAATCGACCAGTTGTATCCCAAGCTCGATCTGATGGCCGCCTGCTATTGAGCGGGTGTCAACGCGGCGCAGTAGCGGTCGGGAAGATGATCGCCGATCCCAGGCGGCAGGACGACGGAGAGATCGCCGAGCGTATCCCTCCGCGCATTCTCCGAGAAACCCAAGAAGAGATTGCGGAGCCGTTCACCCACCCCGGCGTCTGCCTCCGGCTCGTCCGAGCCGAAAGCGGGCTTTGCCGTATCGGCGCTGAACTTGCTACCCGAGGCGCAGCCCAGATAGCCGCCGACGTGGTGAAATCCGAGCAGCGGCGGGGGCACTGTGGGAACGATATCAGCACCGTGGACCAGACGGTAGCTCGTCGCTCCGAACGTGATGTTGTAGGGTGCGACGAAGTCGGCCCGGCCGACGCGCGGACAGCCGAATAGATAGATCTGAGCGTTGCCAAGTTGAAGCTCCCGGCGGGCGAAATCCGCAGTGACCACCGCGATCGCGGCGCCCAGACTGTGTCCGGTGATGAAGACCGGCGAACCACTGTCGCGTGCGGCCGCAAGCGCCCCCTTCGCGTCGTTCCAGACGGCCGCCGCCGCATCGCGAAAACCCTGGTGCACAGCCGCCTGCGGCCGGCCCAGCGTGAAGTCGCTGACCCAGTTCAAAAGATGGAGGGGATCCGTACCCGCGAAGGCCACGATGGTCGCATCGTCTCTTTTGACGATGACTCCTCTCGTATCCGTCATCGGTAGCGTCGATACCGCGGGCTTGCTCAACACCCTGACTTCAGAGAGCTGCAAGAGCTTGGAAACGGACGCGATCGTCGCAGGTACGTGGGTCTCGTAGGCAAGCTGCGACATCCACATCATCGCGCGCGCGGTGCCGAGATTGAAGGTATCGGACGTGTTGAAACCGGAGAAGGCGGCCCGATCATATTGCTCAGGCGGACGCTCGACCAAGAAGCTCATGTTCGGCTCCTATAAATGGCCTGTGGCTGCAATGCGTCGATCGAAATGCAATGCAGCCACTCTGACACAAAAAGGAACCGGAGACAATCTCTGCGAGCAAAAGCAACAACTCTCGCTACGAAAGAAATGCGACAGCCGAACGTCCCTATTGATGCTCAATCGCCCTGATCGCGCCGCGCAGCTCGGCGAGGCCGCGGAGGCGGCCGATCGCGGTGTAGCCGGGATTGGTGCGCTTGGTCGCAGCGAGATCATCAAGCATGCGATGACCGTGGTCGGGGCGGAATACGATCTGCTTGTCGGGCGCGCGCCGCGCGTTCTCCTTCAGGAGCCGCTTGAGCACGGCGACCATGTCGACGTCGCCATCGAGATGATCGGATTCGTAGAAGGACAGACCGTCGTCCTCACGCTTGGTCGCACGCAAATGCGCGAACGCGATGCGCGGGCCGAAGCGCTCGGCCATTGCCGGCAGGTTGTTGTCGGCGCGCACGCCGAGCGAGCCCGTGCACAGGCAGATGCCGTTGGCTTTCGACGGCACGGCGTCAAACAGCGCCTGATAGTCGTCGGCCGTGGAGGCGACGCGGGGCAGGCCAAACAGGGGGCGCGGCGGATCGTCCGGGTGTAGTGTCAGGGATACGCCGAGCTGCTCCGCCACTGGCGCGACGTGTGCGAGGAATTCGGCGAGATGCTGGCGCAGGATCTCTGGTGTGATGTCGCGGTACTGCTCGAGCCGGTCGCGGAATTGCGGAAGGGTCATCGGCTCGGTGGTCGAACCCGGAAGCGCGCTCGCGATCACCATGACGAGATAGTCGATGTCAGCCTGGCTCATCTGCTCGAAGAGTTTCTTCGCACGGGCTTGCTGCTCAGGCGAATACTCCTGGAACGCGGCGGGACGCTTGAGGATGTGCAACTCGAACGCGGCAAAGCGATCCCCGTCGAAGCGCATGGCACGCGCGCCGTTCGGCAGCTCCCATTCGAGATCGGTGCGGCACCAGTCGACCACCGGCATGAAATTGTAGCAGATGATCTTGATGCCGGCGGCAGCGACCGCCTCCAGGCTCGCGATCCACGCCTCGATGGAGCGGGTTGCCTTAGCCCCGAGCCGCTTGACGTCGTCGGGGATCGGGATTGACTCCACGACCGACCAGGTCAGTTGCGAGCGGCCAGGCTGCCCCTTCTCGATGAAATTCTTGCGTTCCTCGACGCCTTTGCGCGTCCAGGCCTCGCCGATCGCCACCTGATGCAGCGCCGAGACGATATCCGTCGCACCAGCCTGCCTGACATCATCGAGCGACACGGGATCATCGGGCCCGTACCAGCGCCATCCCTGCAGCATCATGACATTTCTCCCGGCTCAGTTTGCGGTCAGCACGACCTTGACGCTCTGCGAGCGGTCGAGCGCCAGCCTGAGCGCATCGGGCGCGGTCGACAAGGGACGCTCGGCCGTGACCAGCGACAGCACATCGACGCTGCCATCGGAAATCAGTTCCACCGCGGTCGCGAATTCGAAGCCGAAGCGGAACGAGCCGCGCAGGTCGATCTCCTTGGCCATCACGGCATTTGCCGGCGTCGGAATCTGGCCACCCGGCAGGTTGCCGATCTGCACCACGGTGCCGCCACGACGAACGATGCCAATCGCGCTGGCAAGGCCCGCGGCCGTGCCGGAGACCTCGAAGGCGACGTCATAGGGACGCGCCGCGGCTTGCGTCTTCAGGCCCTCCTCGCCGCCTGAGACGTTCTCGACGTGGGAGGCGCCGAGCCGGGTCGCGAAGACAAGCGGCGCAGGCGCGATGTCGGCGACCGTGATGTCGGCCATGCCGGCGCGGCGCGCGGCGAGCATGGTCAGGAGCCCGATCGGGCCGGCACCGAAGATGATACCGCGTTTGCCCTTGACGTCACCGGCGCGCGCGACGGCGTGGAGGCAGACCGCGAGCGGCTCGGCGAGCGCCGCGGCCTGATATGAGACGTGATCCGGGATCTTCACGCACTGTGCCGGGATCGCATCGAAGTAATTGGCAAAGCCGCCCTGCATGTGCGGAGTCTTCGAGGCCGAACCCATGAAGAAGATGTTTTCGCAGAGGTTCGGCCGGCCCTCGCGGCAGGCAACGCAATGGCCGCACCAGCGCGACGGGTTGACAGCGACGCGATCGCCGACCTTCAGGTTCGGCGCAGTTCCGGCGATCTCCACGACCTCGCCGGAGATCTCATGTCCGAGCACCAACGGCGACTTCACGACGAAATCGCCGGTACGGGCGTGGCGGAAGTAGTGCATGTCCGAACCGCAGATGCCCCCGGCACCGAAGCGGATGCGCACCATGCCCGCGCCGAGCTTCTCGAGCGGATGCTCGATCATGCGCAGGTCTTCGGGGCCGAACAGGGTTGCAGCGAGAGCGACTGAGGTCATTTGGAGAGTCCCATATATTTAGGCAGCCAGAGCGTCAGCTCCGGAATGTAGGTGATGGCGATGAGTGCCAGGATCAGCGGCACCAGCCAGGGCAGGATCGCCATGGTGGTGCGTTCCACCGAGAGTTTCGCCACGCGGGCCAGAACGAACAGCACCATGCCGAGCGGCGGATGCAAGAGGCCGATCATCAGGTTCAGCGTCATGATCAGGCCGAAATGGATCGGATCGATTCCGAGCTTCAGCACGATCGGCAGGAGAATCGGCACCAGAATCGTGATTGCCGCGATGGTGTCGATGAAGCAACCGACGAACAGGATCAGGATGTTGGCCAGCAGCAGAAACACCCATTTGTTATGGGTGACGCTGAGCATCCAGTCGGAGAGCGTCTGCGCCGCCTGCGACACGGTCAACAACCAGGCAAAGATCGACGCCGCGGTGACGATGAACAGCACCGACGCCGTGGTCTCGATGGTGTCGAAGGTCGCCTTCGCCACCGTCTTGAACGTCATGGTGCGGTAGCGCACAAGCCCAAGGAACAACGACCAGATCACGGCCGCGACGGCTGCTTCCGTCGGCGTGAACCAGCCGAGCGTCATACCACCGATCAGGATCACCGGCGCCATCAGCGCCATCACCGCGGAGAAGTCGAAGTACCAGTCGATCGCGAGCAGTGCGCCGAGGCCGATGACGACCGCCATGTTGGTCGAGACGCCGGCGAGCGTCATCAGCCAGATCGCAAGCGGGAAGCTGAAGACGATGATGACCTCGAGTCCGGCCGAGCCGAGCTGCGGCCAGGAGAATGGCGTGTCGCTGCCCCAGCGATTCCTGTGGGCGAAATAGGCAACCGTCGCCATCATGAACAGCGTCATCACCACGCCCGGGATGACACCGCCCAGGAACAGGGCGCCGATCGAGACGTTGGCCATCATGCCGTAGATCACGAACGGCAGCGACGGCGGAATGATCGGACCAAGAGTGGCAGACGCGGCCGTGACACCGACGGAGAATTCGGTGGTATAGCCGTGGTCCTTCATCGCCTTGATCTCGATGGTGCCGAGACCAGCGGCGTCCGCGATCGCGGTGCCCGACATGCCGGAGAAGATCACCGAGCCGATGATGTTGACGTGGCCGAGGCCGCCGCGCATCCAGCCAACCAGCGCGACCGCGAATTTATAGATGCGCCCCGTCACGCCGGCGATGTTCATGAGATTGCCGGCGAGGATGAAGAAGGGCACGGCGAGCAGCGGAAAGCTCTCGACGCCCGCGATCATGCGCTGCGCCAGCGTGACGTCGGGCGTGATGCCGCTGACCAGGATATAGAGCAGCGAGGACACCGCCATGGCGAGCGCCACGGGAAGGCCAAGCAGCATCAGGATGAGAAAGCCCCCAAGCAAGAGCAGCATGGCATCACCCTTCCGTTCCGTCGTAGGCACCTGGACGTTCGAGGATCGAATAGCCCTGCCGCCAGTTTTCCAATGCTACCTGCAGGGATCTGACGAACATCAGCACGAAGCCGAGCAGCGCGAGGTAGTAGACATAGTTCTTGGGGAAATTGATCGTAGTCATCGGCTCGTCGCCTATCACTTGGATGTAGATCCACACCAGGCGGATGGCGTAGCCGAAGAACGCGATGCGGATCAGATCGATCACTGTCGACAGCGCGCGCGCCGCGAGATGCGGCAGATAGCGGTAGACAAGATCGACCTGGATGTGCCGCGACAGCCGCACGCACATCGACGACCCGATGAAGACCACGCCGATCAGGCAATAGGTCGCAATCTCCTCGGTCCAGGCGTAGCTGTCGTTGAGCACATAGCGCGTGAAGAACTGGAGGAAGACGCAGAGCGCCATCACCCAGAAAATCGCGAGCGCCAGCCAGTCCTCGAAGGCGTAGTGGCCGAGATCGACCTTCGGCGTCGCCTCTTCCTCGAAGGTGTGGGCGATCTCGTCCGCGGTGATCTGCCGGTGCAATTCGGCGGTCGACATGTGTTTACTCCTCCCCAAGAGAACCGAACGTCATTCCGGAGCGATGCGTGAGCATCGAACCTGGAATCTCGAAGTTCCGGGTCTGGTGCTAACGCACCATCCCGGAACGACGACGTCTCTTCACTTCACCGCCTGGATGCGCTCCCAGTCGGCTTTGCGATAGCCGAAGCTCTCGAATGAGACATTCTTCATCACGGTGTCGCGGAACTCGTTCTTGTCGACCTCGGTCAGCGTCAGGCCCTTCTCCTTGAAGAAGCTGATCAGCTTGGCTTCGTTCTGCTTAATCTCCTCGGTCGCCTTCGCGGCCGCCTCCTGCGCCACGTCGGTGAAGATCTTCTTGTCCTCGTCGCTCAGCTTCTTCCAGAGCGCGCCCGACACCACGGTGTTGAGGTGATCGACAATGTGGCCGGTCAGAACAATGTGCTTCTGCACCTCGTAGAACTTCTTGGCCTCGATCGTGGTCAGCGGGTTCTCCTGCGCTTCGACGGTGCCGTTCTGGAGCGCCAGATAGACTTCGGCGAAGGCGATCGGCGCGGTGTTGGCGCCGCAGGCCCGCGGCATCGCGAGATAGGCCGGCACGTCCGGGACACGCATCTTGAGGCCCTTCATGTCGGCGCAGGTCTTGATCGGCTTGTTCGACGAGGTCTGGCGCACGCCGTAATAGGTCACCGCAATGATGTGATGGCCGCTCTTGTCCTCATAGCCCTTGGCGAGCTCCTTGAAGATGTCGCTCTTGGTGAAGGCGAGCAAATGATCCGCGTCGCGGAAGGTATAGGGATAGTAGGTCACACCGATCGGCGGAAAGCTTTTTGCGGCAAAGCTTGACCCGGAGATGATGATGTCGACCGAGCCGAGCGAGAGGCCTTGGTTGAGATCGGTCTCCTTGCCGAGCTGCGAGGCCGGATAGACGTCGATCTGGTAACGCCCGCTGGTGCGTTTGCCGATCTCCTGCGCGGCCCAGACGGAGGCCGTATGGAACGGCTCCGAGGTCTCGTAGACATGGGCCCATTTGAGCTTGGTCTGCGCCACGCCGGCATTGGTGGCAGCCAGCATTGCCGCGACTGAAGCCGCCAGCACCATCGTCATCTTCTTGATCACAGATTTTTCCTCCATTGTCTAAGTCCGCTTCTTGTTTGCCCGGTCCGGCGGTCCAGGCCACCCAACGTCATCGCCGCCGCGTGCCGCTGCCCGCGGCCTGCTTTTTGGGCGGTCGTTTTGGCTTTGACGGACGCACGGCCGATCGCGCCGCCCTGGCGCCGGTGGGCGCCGGCGCCGCGCCGGCCTCGGCTCCGAAATTTCGTGCAAAGCGTTCCTGCGAGCGTGACAGATGGTCGCGCATCGCGTCACGGGCAGCCTCGGGATCGCGCGCAGCAATGGCATCGCGCACGACGCGGTGCTCATCCAGCGCGGCGCGCCAGGTGCGCGGGCTTTCGAAGTAGCGAGCGAGCTGCGAGAAATAAGGATTGAGGCGCTGATCGAAGAGCTCGCCGACCACGCGCACCAGAACGGCATTGCCGAGACTGCCGGCGATCGCGATATGGAAGGCGCGATCGTGGACCATCGAGGCTTCGCCGGGTTGCTCGACGTTCTCCATCGCGATGAGGGAGGCGTCGATGCGCGCGATGTCGTCTTTCTTCGCCACGCGCGCGGCCTGCTCGGCGATGGCACCTTCGAGGAATTCGCGAGCGCGAAGCAGCTCGAACGGGCCTTCGATCAGGGCTGCGGGAACGGACGCTGCGGGACTAGCGGGCTCGATCACGTAAATGCCGGAGCCAACGCGGATGCGGACCCGGCCTTCGACCTCGAGCGCGATCAAGGCTTCGCGCACCGTCGGCCGCGACACTTTGAGCTGCTCGGCGAGTTCGCGCTCGGTCGGCAGCCGGCTTCCGACAGCGTACTCGCCACTGTCGATCAGAGCCCGCAATTGATCGGCGACCTGGCGATAAAGCCGTCTCGCCTCCACAGCTTCCAGCGGCACGCTGGCCTCCCTGAGAGAGGGCCGGTCCGGGGTAACGATCCCGTCGGCCCCGCCAATTTTGGAAAATTGGTCTTACCAATTGACCAGAGCATTGACCGAGGAAGGCCAGCATGTCAAGCAGCCGGAAAGCAAAGGGGGGGAGACGACCATGCGCATTGGCCGCGCCAATCTCGACCGGCTGCCGTCCGGCATCCGCCGCCCGGCCTATGACCGTTCCCGAGTCACGCCCGGCATCGTGCATCTGGGCTTAGGGGCCTTTCATCGCGCCCATCAGGCCGTCGTCATCGACGATTGTATCGCCGCCGGCGCGAACACCTGGGGCATCATCGGCGCGAGCCTGCGCAGTCGCGATACCCACGACGCGCTCTCCCCGCAGGATCATCTCTACACGGTCGCCGTGCGTTCGGCCGAAGGCACCGACTATCGCGTGATCGGCGCCCTCGCCGGCAGCGAGGTCGCGCCTAAAGACCCGGCGCGGCTGATTGCGAAAATGGCCCATCCCGCTATCCGCATCGTCTCGCTCACGGTCACCGAGAAGGGCTATTGCCACACGCCGCAGACTGGCGATCTCGACGAGCGGCATCCGGACGTCGTGCATGACCTCAACAATTTCGACGCGCCGCGTTCGGCAGCAGGGTTCATCGTCGCCGCGCTTGCGCAGCGGAGGACGCAAGGGCTTGCCCCCTTCACCGTGCTCTGCTGCGACAACCTCGCCGCCAATGGTCGCACAGTGCAACGGATCGTGACGCAGTTTGCCGCGCTGCGGTCGAAGGACCTCGGCAAGTGGATCTGCGAGAACGTCGCCTTCCCCTGCACGATGGTGGACCGCATCGTCCCTGAAACGACCGATGCCGATCGCACGGCTGTCTCAACCGCGCTCGGGATGCAGGATGCATGGCCGGTGATGACCGAGCCGTTCACGCAATGGGTCGTCGAGGACCATTTCCCCGCGGGCCGCCCCGATCTTGCTGCCGCTGGCGTCGAGCTGGTCACTGACGTCAAGCCGTTCGAGCTGATGAAGCTGCGGCTGCTCAACGCCAGCCATTCGGCGCTCGCCTATCTCGGCTATCTCGCGGGCTACGAGACCATTGCCGATAGCATGCGTGATCCGCACTTCGCGAGGCTTGCGGCTGAGGTGATGGAAGATGCCGCGGTGACGCTGACGATGCCGGCAGGCACCGATCTTTCCGCCTATCGCGCGTCGTTGCTGAAGCGCTTTGCCAATCCGGCGCTCCACCACCGCACCTGGCAGATCGCCATGGACGGTTCGCAAAAACTGCCACAGCGGCTGCTCGGCACGATCCAGGACCGGCTGCGCCGGGACCTGCCGATCGAGACGCATGCGCTCGCCGTCGCCGGCTGGATGCGCTACGTCACGGGAACCGACGAGCAGGACCGCGCAATCGATGTACGCGACCCGCTTGCGCGCGAACTCGCAGGCATTGCTCGCGAGCAAGGCCCCGTTGCCGAGCGACTTGCTCCGGCGTTGCTCGGCATCGGCAAGGTCTTCGGCCCGATGGGTACCGACCCGCGCCTGCGGGAGGCCGTGACCAACGCGCTCGGCAAGCTCTATGCGCGGGGTGCACGGCGGACAGTGGAGAGCTCCTGCTCCTGATACCAAAATCCTGACGGTCAGACGCCGAGCGCGGCTTCGCCCGGCTCACGCCCGGGCACGCTCAGATGAACCTCATGCCCCTGACGGATGGCGAGCGATGCTGCGGCGGCGGCCGACTCGAAGGCCGACTCCTTGGTCTCGTACTCACCATTGATGTTGCCGTCATGCAGCACACCCCATTGGTCGCGCACCGGCACGATCGCGTATTGAGCAAGTCCCATGAGTCCCTCTCCCGAGGCTCGATCCTGTTGCGTTCGCCGGATACAACGCTGGCCATGAGCCGCTGTTCCGCCGGCCAATCGACGGAAATTGCTCTTGATTTTTGGTCGCGCTTGGCCCACCCCGGGAGGGATGAGCAAGAGCGCGATCATCGCCGCCAACGCAGCCTTTTATGCCGCCTTCGCGGCCGGCGACGTCGCGGCCATGGAACGGCTGTGGGCGGACGAGGACAGTATCTCCTGCGTTCATCCCGGCTGGCCCGGCATCATCGGCCGCGCCACCGTGATGGGGAGCTGGCGCGACATCCTGCAGAACCCGAGCCGGCCGCAGATCGCTTGCGCGGAGCCGCATGCGATCGTCGAAGGCGACAGCGGACGGGTGTTATGCATCGAAATCGTCGACGGCACCGCGCTTGCCGCCACCAATCATTTCCGGCGCATCGGCAACGCCTGGCTGCTCGTCCATCACCAGTCGAGCCCGATCGCGCAGATCGTCGAGCAGACGCACGACGATCCATCCGGCCCGAGCCGCAGCTTCCACTAGAGCGCGATGAGATTGGATGAATCGTCATCGCGCTTTAGTCTATTGTTTGAGCATGATCTTTTCGGAAAACCGCTGCACACTTTTCCGGATCATGCTCTAGCGCCGGTCACCAGCTCGGCAGCACCGCGCCCTTGAACTTGGTCAGCACGAATTCCTTGACCTCGGGCGTGTGGTAGCTGTCGACGAGGATCTTGACCCACGGCTTATCCTTGTCGGCGGCGCGGACGGCGATGAGGTTGACGTAAGGCCCCTTTGGATCTTCGCGCAGGATCGGGTCCTTCACCGGATCAAGCCCGGCCTGCGTCGCGTAGTTGGTGTTGATCGCTGCTGCATCGACGTCGTCAAGGGCGCGCGGTGCCTGCGCCGCGTCGACCTCGATGAATTTCAGCTTCTTGGGGTTTTCGGTGATGTCGAGCACCGTCGGCTTGAAGCCGACGCCGTCCTTCAGCTTGATCACGCCCTTGTCGCGCAACAGCAGCAGAACGCGTCCGCCGTTGGTCGGATCGTTCGGGATCGAGACTTTGCCGCCATCGGGAATGTCGACCCAGTTCTTGTGCTTTTTCGAATAGACGCCGATCGGGAAATTGACGGTCAGCGCCACCGCCTCGATCTTGTAGCCGCGATCGGCCTTCTGGTTGTCGAGGTAAGGCTGGTTCTGAAACGAGTTGGCCTGGATGTCGCCGGCATCGAGCGCGGCGTTCGGCACGACGTAGTCGGAAAACTCGACGAGCTGGATATCGAGCCCGTTTTTCGCTGCGATCGGCTTCACCGCCTCGAGGATCTGCGCATGCGGCCCCGGGGTCACGCCAATCTTGATGGTCTCCGCCGAAGCTGCCGCCGACCAGGCGGCGAGCACGGTCGAAAGAATCAGAACGGAACGAAACGACATTCTTGGACTCCCACGGAATTCAGACGAACTGACCCGTCATGTCTCGCCTGACCGGCGAAATCAATGAAATGGAAATTTCAAATTTGCCGACGCAATAGGGCAGCGCTTCTCCGCATGAAGCCGAAAAGAAAATGAAGCATCTGGCAGCGCATCGCGCCGCCCGTTTGATCGATGCCGGTCAGCTCGCGCCGGAGCCGCCCTGCACGATCTTCTCGTTCAGCTTCTGGTCGACGGTATCGACCGTGCGGTCGATCTCGGCATTGGGCACGCCGAGCTGGTGAGAGATCAGCTTCACCAGGAGATCGACCCGCTCGATGAACGGCGCGCCGGCGGCGACCGCGCGAGCGGCAGACGACGGCTTGAGCAGGCTCTCCGCGGCTCTGGCGTATTTCTCGAACGGCACCTGATCCCTCGGATCGGCACCGAGACGCCGCGCGAGCGCATCGACGTGATCGTAGATCGATTGCGAGCGCTTCAGATCCGTGTGCACCGCATCGCGGATCGACTGCGGCTCGTGCGGCGTGATGCAACGGTAATTGCCGGTGAGCAGCATCGACCATTTCGCGAGCGGCACGAACAGCGAGTCGAACACCTTGAGCTTGACCGGCACGTCGTGGCCCTCGAGCGTCACCGCGTCGATATCGGCCTCGAGCTCGCGCAGCAGCTTGTTGTGCTTCTCGTCCTCGAACACCGACGCCTTGAAGTTGGTGGGCAGGCCGACATGCAGCACGTTCGCCGCTTCTTCCGGCGGACGGAAGGCTTGCGGATCCGGCGAGCAGAGCGTCACCAGGCCCGGCTTGAAGCGCTCCCACACCTGCGCATTGGTATAGGCCTCCTCGAGGTCCACGCCTGACAGCGCCGGGATGCGCTTGAGGTAAGGCAGCGGCGGCATGTTCATGATCGACAGGCAGGGAAGTCCCGCTTCCGCGATCTTGATCATGAGCACGCGCACGGTGTGATTGGTGTATTGCGGCTCCTGCATCGCAAGGCCGACGAGATC
The DNA here is from genome assembly GCF_059803455.1 of Bradyrhizobium sp. UFLA05-108. Classification (NCBI taxonomy): domain Bacteria; kingdom Pseudomonadati; phylum Pseudomonadota; class Alphaproteobacteria; order Hyphomicrobiales; family Nitrobacteraceae; genus Bradyrhizobium; species Bradyrhizobium sp. UFLA05-108. The sequence goes on from NZ_JBANAZ010000093.1 coordinate 22,848, forward strand.
ATAGCGAGAGACGTCGACATTGGCCGGCGTCACCGCGTCGAGCTTGCCGGGCAGGTCGCGCGAGAAGATCGCGCGGTGCGCCGCCTCGTCGCGCAGCTTGATACGCACCTCGGTACCGTCGCGATTGATCAGCTCGGCCGTCTTTGCCCGGCACACCAGGGTCACGTTGTGGCCCGCCATCAAAAGCTTGGTCCCCAGCAAGGAGCCGTAGGAGGCCCCAAGAATCAAAATGTTGCGCGCCATGCTCTCTCTTTCACAAACGATCTCTGGCCCAAGCGATCCCGGTCGTCCTGGGCGACGCGACGATGCCAAGCCTCTAAGCGCTGTATGGTTTTACGCCCCGCTACACCAGGTATTTGGTATGCCAGCAATGCACAGCGGTGTCCATCATGAATTGACGGCCTCGCAATCGCTCATGGGACGGCTCAATCCATCGCCCGCCCAACACTGCGTATCCGCGCCGACGCTGCCACATCCACCGCGGTCCCGTACGCTTCGTGGGACTCTCGAACGGTCGCCTTACTCTCAAGCTGAGGCGATTTGCCGTATTCCAAAAATCAGAATCCTTGCAGGGATCAATATCTCGCCGCTGCCTGCGCGCGCCACTCTCCCGCAACAAGCTCAAATTTGAGCGTTTCCGTTGCACCGACGTTAAGCCCAGTCCGAAGCGCGGCCCGGGGCTTTACTGCTCGTTCAAGCATGTGATGGCGAAATGGCGAGGTTTCCTCGAGTTGTTTTTGCTTTGAACATTGTCAAGCCGAGAGTTGCCCCCATGGTCGAAACCTCATCGCTCCTGCTCGATCTGGAAGAGACTGTTGCAAAAGGAAATCCCGAGAGCTGTCTGCGGGCGATGTGGCACGCGACCGATCTCTTGATCGCCGGAACCTATTCCGAGGATCAGATCTGGACGTTCGGCGAAATCATCGGCCGCCTCGCCCAGGAGATCGAAACGACGGCGCGCGCGCGGCTAGCGGGAAAATTGGCCGCCAGCAACAATGCGCCCTACAAGCTGACGAACCAGCTTGCCTCCGACGACTGCATCGATGTGGCCTGGCCTATCCTCAGGCAATCGCAGCGGCTGGACACCGAGACCTTGATCGCTTGTGCCAGGAGCAAGAGCCAGCAGCATCTGCTCGCGATCTCCCAGCGACAGTCCGTTCCGGAAGCCGTGACCGACGTCCTCGTCGTCCGCGGCGGCAATGAGGTCGTCAACTCAGTCGCGGCAAATAACGGTGCAAGCTTTTCGAATTCCGGCTTCCTGCACCTGGTGCGGCGTTCCGAAGGAGATTCGATCCTCGCTGAATCCGTCGGGCTGCGAAAGGACATCCCCCGGCATCTGTTCCATCAGCTTATCGCGAAAGCTTCCGCGGAAGTGCGTGAGAAGCTCGAGCGCGAGCGTCCCGACATCGGACCACAGATTCACCGAGTCGTCGTCGACATCACTGGCGCGGTGCACGCCAGGTTCGGCCCGGCTTCAAAGGATTATTTCACCGCCAAACGGACGGTCGCAAAGCTGCACGAACGCGGCGAGTTGACCGAAGACAAGGTCTTCGAGTTCGCCCACTCGCTCAAGTTCAACGAAACGGCCGTCGCGCTATCCTTGCTGTGCCCGTTGCCCGTCGACATCGTCGAGCGTGCATTGATCGAACGGGATCGCGAGCCTGCACTGATCCTGGCCAAATCCTTGAATTTCTGCTGGCCGACCGCGATGGCGCTTTTGTTCCTCGGGGCGCCCAACTATCGCATCACGGCCGGCGAGCTCGAACGGTTGAAGCTCGATTTTCATCGTCTCGACGCCAAGGCCTGCCGAGGCATCATCACCCTGTACCGATCCCGCAAGGACGAAGCCGGAAGCGGCCCCTTCCAGCGGCCGCGGAACGCGATCTAGACTAAGAGGCGTCCACCTCCGGCAGTGGCGATCGCGCGCTCGCTCACGAGCACAGTTTCCTGTATTCGTCCGGCGGACCTGTCGGCTGCCATCCTTGCCAAGCTTTGTGGCGCAATTTCCGGAATGCTGCTGATGAACTGGCAGCTCGGGCGCACGCCGATGCGCGGCCCATCGCAATCGCGGAGACCACGATGACCGTCACGATCTACCACAACCCGGCTTGCGGCACCTCGCGCAACACGCTCGCGATGATCCGGCAGAGCGGCGTCAAGCCCGTCGTCATCGAATACCTCAAGACACCGCCGTCGCGCGAACGGCTCAAAGAGCTGGTTGCAGCGATGGGAATTTCGCCCCGCGCTCTCCTGCGCGAGAAGGGTACGCCCTATCGGGACCTCGGCCTGGACGACCCGAAATGGTCGGACGACCAGTTGCTCGACTTCATGGTGGTGCATCCCATTCTCATCAACCGTCCCATCGTCGTGACGCCAAACGGCGCGCGGTTGTGCCGACCTTCGGAGGCCGTGATCGATCTCCTGGACAATCCCGTGGGACGTTTCGTGAAGGAAGACGGCGAGGTGGTCGAGCCGCGCTAGCCTTCGGTCGCTTCGCGCAGCCCAGGCGGCTTCCGCCGCTGGTATTCTCCTCGTAGGATGCTAAGCTTCCCGTCCGACCTTGGACGAGGTGCTGACTGCGCTCCGTCCGCTGCCTTGTCACGTTTCCCGGAGTAATCGCTGCGCATGGCGAACGGCAAAGACGTTTCGATGACCGTCTCCAACGGTCACTGCCACGGGTGGACGTACCCTTGATAATGGTCCCGGCTCAATGCTCATCAGCAGACGGGAGGACAGCATGGAAGGCGCCATGACCGCAACCGCGACGGCCTTAGTGCGCTTTTCCGGCATCCAGAAGACCTACGACGGCGAGCACCTCGTCGTGAAGAACCTCGACCTCGATATCAGGAAGGGTGAGTTCATCACCCTGCTCGGCCCGTCCGGCTCGGGCAAGACGACCACGCTGATGATGCTGGCGGGCTTCGAGGTGCCGACCCATGGCGAGATCTACCTCGCCGACCGGCCGATCAAGAACATGCCGCCGCACAAGCGCGACATCGGAATGGTGTTCCAGAACTACGCGCTGTTTCCGCACCTGACGATCGAGGAGAATGTCGCCTTCCCGCTATCCGTCCGCAAGGTCAACAAGGCGGAGGCGCAGGAGCGCGTGCGCGCGGCGCTGCGCATGATCAAGATGGAGGCGCTGGCGCAGCGGCGTCCCGGACAATTGTCCGGCGGCCAGCAGCAGCGCGTCGCCCTGGCCCGCGCGCTGGTCTTCAATCCCCAGATCGTGCTGATGGACGAGCCGCTCGGCGCCCTGGACAAGCGTCTGCGGGAGCAGATGCAGCTCGAGATCAAGCAACTGCACGAGACGATGGGCATCACCATAGTCTACGTCACGCACGATCAGAGCGAGGCGCTCACCATGTCGGACCGCATCGCCGTGTTCAACGATGGCATCGTGCAGCAGATCGACAAGCCAGACGCGCTGTACGAACACCCCGTGAACAGCTTCGTCGCCCACTTCGTCGGCGAGAACAACGTGCTGGCCGGCACGGTCGAGACGATCGAGCAGGGATATTGCCGCGTCGCGCTGGCCTCCGGAGGCTCCGTCATGGCCCGGGCGGTCAACGTGGCGAGCAGCGGCGCCGCTACCTCGCTGTCGGTGCGGCCGGAGCGGATCTCCATTATAGTCGACGGGGCGACGGCCGAGGGACCGAACCGTCTGCCGGCCACCGTGCAGAGCACCATCTATCTCGGCGACCACACGCTGGCCGTGCTCGAGGTCGCCGGCAACGGGGAGTTCATGGTCAAGCTTCAGCCGGGCGAACACAACAGCTTGAGACAGGGCGAAAGCGTGTCCATCACGTTCCGCCCCGAAGACTGCCTGGCCCTCGATCCCGTGTAATCGAACCGGGACAGCACACTTTCCAGAACGCAACTCACAACAAGAAGGGAACGAAGACGATGCTGAAGCTCAAGATGGCACTGGGATTCGCCGCGACGCTGACCGCCGGCGTTGCTCTGGCCACAGTCGCGCAGGCGCGCGACCTCACCGTGGTATCGTGGGGCGGGGCGTATCAGGACGCCCAGAAGAAGGTCTATTTCGAGCCGTTCAAGAAGACGGCCGGCGTCCCGATGAACGACGAGTCGTGGGACGGCGGCATCGGCGTGCTGCGCGCCAAGGTGCAGGGCGGAGCGGCGACCTGGGACGTCGTCCAGGTCGAGAGCGAGGAGCTCGCGGTCGGCTGCGACGAGGGCCTGTTCGAGAAGATCGACTACAGCAAGATCGGCGGCGAGGCCGCCTATCTGCCGCCGTCGGTCAATCCCTGCGGCGTCGGCGCCATCCTGTACGATTTCGTTCTCGGCTACGACAAGGACAAGCTGAAGGAAGCGCCGAAGGGCTGGGCGGACTTCTTCGACACCAAGAAATATCCGGGCAAGCGCGCCTTGCGCCAGGGCCCGAAGACCACGCTGGAGATCGCCCTCATCGCCGACGGCGTCCCGCCGGCGGACGTCTACAAGGTGCTGGCCACCGACGAGGGCGTCGATCGCGCCTTCAAGAAGCTCGACACCATCAAGGGCGACCTCGTCTGGTGGAAGGCCGGCGCCCAGCCGCCGCAACTGCTCGCCTCGGGCGAAGTGGCGATGACGTCGGTCTACAACGGCCGCATCGACACCGCGAACAAGAACGAGAAGAAAAACTTCGGCATGGTGTGGGACGGCGCGCTCTACACGCTCGACAGTTGGGTGATCCTGAAGGGCAGCCCGAACAAGGACGCCGCCTACAAGTTCCTCGACTTCGCGGGCAAGGCCGAGAACCAGTCCAAGCTGTCGGAGAACATCGCCTACGGCACCTCGAACAAGGACGCCGCGGGACTGATCCAGCCGGCCGTTCTGAAGGACCTGCCGACGGCGCCTGACAATATGAAGAATGCGGCGGAGATCAACGTTGCGTTCTGGCTCGAGAACATCGACCGCCTGACCGAGCGCTTCAACAAGTGGGCGGCGAAATAGCGCGTCTGCCGGGCTTAAAGCGATGACGGAAGCGTTCCTGACCAGCGCCGATGCGCCAACCGACGTGCCGCTCAAGCGCCGCCTGAAGCGGGCCGAGCGGACGCGCCAGGTCAAGGCATTGGCGCTGGTCTTGCCGCTTCTCGCATTCCTGCTCTTCACCTTCCTGGGTCCGATCGCCGGCATGCTCTGGCACGCCGTCGACGACTGGGAGGTGCGTCAGGTCCTCCCGCACACCGTGACGGCGCTAGCCGATTGGGACGGCAAGGATCTGCCGGACGAAAAGGCCTATGCGGCGCTGGCCGACGACATCCTGGCGGCGCGCGCCGCCGGGACGCTCGCCATCGCAGCCAAGCGGCTCAACTACGCCGTGAACGGCTTCCGCACCATTCTCACCAGCACGGCGCGCAATCTGAAAGCCCCGCCTGAAGCCGGCACGGCCAAGGAGACGCTCGGCAAGATCAATCCGGCCTGGCGCGACCGCGCGACCTGGGCGGCGATCAGGGGCGCGAGCGGCCGGGTGACCGCCTTTTACCTGCTGGCAGCGCTCGACCTGACGCGCAACGTCGACGGCGCGATCGTCGCCGCCCCGCCCGATCAGGCCATCTACCGCGACATCTTCGTCCGCACCTTCGCCATCAGCCTCAGTGTCACGGTGCTGTGCCTGATCCTCGGCTTCCCGGTCGCCTATCTCTTGGCGACGCTGCCGGCCGGACGATCGAATCTCCTGATGATCTTCGTGCTGCTGCCGTTCTGGACCTCGCTCCTGGTGCGCACCTGCGCCTGGATCGTGCTGTTGCAGAGCAATGGCGTGGTGAACGATTCTTTGCGCTTTCTCGGCATCATCGATGCGCCGATGCGCCTGATCTACAACCGCTTCGGCGTCTATGTGGCGATGACGCACGTTCTCTTGCCCTTCATGATCCTGCCACTCTACAGCAGCATGAAGGCGATCTCGCCGGCCTATATGCGCGCCGCCGCCTCGCTCGGCGCGCCGCCGCTCACCGCCTTCCTGCGGATCTACCTGCCGCAGACCCTGCCCGGCATCGCAGCCGGAAGCCTGCTCGTCTTCATCCTGGCGCTCGGCTACTACATCACGCCGGCCCTCGTCGGCGGCGGCGCCGACCAGATGATGAGCTACTTCATCGCCCTCTACACCACCGAAACCGCCAATTGGGGCCTCGCCTCGGCCCTGGGCGCGCTACTGCTGGCCGCCACGCTGCTGCTCGGCGTCCTCTACGGAAAGCTGGTGCAGGGACAGCAGGTCACGGGAGGAATGAAGAATTGAGCGGCGATGCTTCCCTCCGCACCACCAGCCAGCGCATCGCGTGGGGCGCGACCATCGTCATTGCCACGCTGGTCTTCATCTTCCTGATGGCGCCGATCCTCGCGATCATGCCGCTGTCGTTCAGCTCCAGCGCCTACCTCACCTATCCGCTGCCCGGCCTTTCCTTGCGCTGGTACGACGAGTTCATCCATTCGGCGCGCTGGATGACGTCGCTGAAGAACAGCATGATCATCGGCGTCGCGGCGACGATGCTCTCGGTCGTGCTCGGCACGCTGGCCGCGCTGGGGCTGGCGCAGTGGAAGAGCCGCTTCAAGCCGCTGGTGCTGGCGATCGTGCTGTCGCCGGTCGTGGTGCCCGGCGTCATCACCGCGGTCGGCCTCTACTTCTTCTTCGCACCGATCGGGCTGACCGGCAGCTATCTCGGCCTGATCCTCGCCCATACCGCGCTGGCAACACCGTTCGTGGTGATCACGGTCGGCGCAACGCTGCAAAGCTTTGACATGAACCTGGCGCGCGCCGCTGCATCCCTCGGCGCCCCGCCGCTCTACGCCTTCCGCCGCGTGATCCTGCCGCTGATCCTGCCGGGTCTGGCATCGGGTGCGCTGTTTGCCTTTGCCACCAGCTTCGACGAGGTGGTGATCGTGCTGTTCATGGCCGGCCCCGAGCAGCGCACCCTGCCCCGCGAAATGTTCAGCGGCATCCGCGAGAACATCAGCCCGACCATCACGGCGGCGGCGGTGATCCTGACCACCGTCTCGGTCATCCTGCTCGCGACCATGGAAGGCCTGCGCCGGCGCAACGAGCGGCTGAAGGGCAACAGCACCTGAGGGGCGCTAGCCGCGTTCCTAAAACAAAAATGTCGAAAACAACCCCATGCAAAGTAGCCGGTGACGGACGGAGCGTGGTTTACGATTTTACGAAATCATTTGACACGTCGGGCAAATCAGGGGCACGATGGCATCATCGCGGTCCGTGGGACGCCGACCTCCCTGCAATGGGGAGAATTGTAGCCCGGATGGAGCGCAGCGAAATCCGGGAATCACGCCCGCGGAGCTAACCCCGGATTACGCTTCGCTCCATCCGGGCTACAACGCTAGCCGCAGACCTGCTTTCACCGTGATACGCAAACAGCTCGACCGGCTCGTTGAAGCCGCACGCCGGTTATTCGCCGACGCGTTCGAGCTCGACTTCGTTCTTTACGAGGTCGGCAAAAGCGCGTGAGAGCAGCACCGTTCGCCCTAAAGCGTGATGGCATTAAGTTCGATAGCCTGAATTTTTGAGGTAGTTGGCGCATTCCTCGGGGGTGAAGGCA
>NZ_JBANAZ010000094.1:0-29220 GCF_059803455.1 Bradyrhizobium sp. UFLA05-108
CAGTCCTGCCAACTAGACAGACTGAATCACTGGTATCTCTGAGTCGCAACCGCGGCCTTTTTCAACGGAATCGGCCACGACCAGACATGCAGTCGAAACCAAAAGGTCGCCCTACTGATATTTCAGGAATCGACTGCGGCAGCGACCCACCTCGAAGAGTTTTACGAAAGACTTGCCCAAATCGAGCAAGGCCCTCACGTGAAGCGCTCGATGATCCCGTAAAGACGCTCGCAGGCTCTTGCGAGATGCTTCCTTGGCACGGTTGCGATGCCCAGAAGGAGTCCCGATCGTCCGGCAGCCGGGCGCGCGTACCAGGCTGACAAGGGGGCTGGTGCAATTCCAAACGCCAGGGTCTCCCTCGCAATGGATGTGTCCGGCGTGCCGTCGGACAATCGCAGTAGTACAGCCAATCCGGCTGTCGCGATGGCGGCATCCTTGACGTGCAGTTGAAGGCACTCCAGCAACGCGTCTCGCTGAGTAGGCACGCTTGGTACGCCGAAGATGGCGCATGTAGTGGCCTTCGCGCATGAACTCGGCGGTCGCAAGCTGCACGGAAGGCCCAGGCGGCGGCGCGAGACATGCGGCGACCTCCGCGAAGCGAGACAGGAGCGTAACGGGCGCGACGAGGAAACCGAGCCTCAACGTGGGACTGATCGTCTTGCTGAAAGAGCCAATGTGGATGACGCACCCATTGCGATCGAGTGAGGCAAGCGCCGGCGCTGCCCGCCCCTTCAGCTGCAGTTCGCTCAGATAATCGTCTTCGATCACCCACACGCCTTCGTGGGCGGCCCAGTCGAGCAGGCGTAAACGCCGCTCCAGCGATAAAGTAAATCCGAGCGGGGCTTGCTGCCCCGGTGTCACGACAACAACCTTCGCGTCCGGGAAGTGACGCAGCCCGTGGTCGACATCGATGCCGCTGGCGTCGACCGGTATCGGTGCAAGCGACAATCTTGCCAGTTCCAGGCCCCGTCGGGTGAACGGGAAGCCGGGCTCCTCGATCCACACTTTCTGTCCCTCAAGCCCAAGAACCCGCAGCGTCAGTCCCAGGCCGCTGCTGTATCCCCCGGTTACGAAGACTTGCGAGGGCGAACATTCGATGCCGCGCGCGATGGCAAGATAACCGGCAACTTCGCGCCGGAATTCAAGTTCTCCTCGCGGGTCTGGGTAATTCGGCGGCGAGCCAACTTCTGCGCGAACGGCATGTGCACGGATTCGCGCGAGCAGCGTGGCCGGAAATGTCTCCTCTGCAGGTACCCCCATCTGGAAGATGGCCGGTCCCTGGGTCATCTGCTGGTACATCTCCATGAACGAACCCGGATCGGGAGGCTGTTCGGACCGGCTCACTGCGCGAGGCCGCTCCGCGACGTGGGTCCCGGTAGTTCGCGAAGCCACGATGAGCTGCGCCGCGGACAGCTTTTCGTAAGCCGCGCGCACGGTGCCGCGCGCAACGCCAAGCTGCGCTGCGAGGTCTTGCCGGGATGGCAGGCGCGCGCCCGGTGCGAGCAAGCCGCTCTCGATGGCCACGCCGATACCATCCCGGATCTGGTCAGCCAGCGGCGTCTTCGCAGAACGGTTGAGTTCCAATCGAAACGGCCTGGCCATGTTCTCGTGGTACACGATTTTTGTAAGTTCTTGGTGCTTTTTTCTGACCCAAGGCAAGGGCATTTCTCCAGGCGAAAGGAGAAAAGTCATGATGATACGAACTCTCGTCGCCGCGTACGCCACCCTTGCCGTTGCAACCAATTCGCCGGCCTTCGCGCATGATGTTGGCGACAAGGTCACGCCGAACTTCGAGCAGGCGATACCAAACATTCCGGGCAAGTCGCTGACCGCCGTCGTCGTCGACTATCCGCCAGGTGCGGCTTCCGTTCCGCACACGCACGCAAGGTCGGCCTTCATTTACGCCTACGTCGTTTCCGGAGAAATTAAGTCGAAGGTGAACGACGGCAAGCCGCGGACCTACAAGGCGGGCCAGAGCTGGTCCGAGCCACCCGGCGCCAGACATCCCATCAGCCGCAATGCGAGCAAGACCAAGCCGGCAAAGCTGCTCGCAGTCTTCATCGTCGATACCGACGACAAGGCACTGACCACACCCGTCAAATGAAAGACTGAACATCCAGGAGAACAACAATGACCAAACGCATCGACTACGACGAGATCGCTCCGAACGGCCTAAAGGCGCTCGGCGGCGTCTATGGCTATGTCATGCAGAGCTTCCCGCCGAGCTGGTTGAACTCGTATATTTGCGTGTCTCGCAGATCAACAACTGTGCCTACTGCCTCGACATGCACACCCGCGACCTCATCAAGAGAGGCGTAAAAGTCGAGAAGCTCGCGCTGGTGCAGGCCTGGGCCGAATCCGGCGATCTCTTCAGTCCGCGTGAGCGTGCCGCGCTTGCTTGGGCCGAAACCGTGACTCGCGTCTCGGAGACCGGCGTGGGTGTTGAGGCTTTCCGGGCCGCGTACACAGTCTTTGCGGAAAAGGAACTGGTCGATCTCACGATCGCAATCGGCCTGATGAATGCCTACAACCGGATCGCCATCAGCTTCCGGAAAACGCCGCAGGCAATACTCGAACATGAGCGCGTGCGTCGGAGCGCGAGCAGCCAGGGAGCTTCGTTATGAAGATATTCGTTGCTGGCGCGACCGGCGCCGTGGGCCTTCCGCTTGTGCGGGCGCTATGCACGCTTGGTCATCAGGTGACCGGCATGACACGCGCCGGTCCGGGCGCAGACCGTCTCCGCGAACTTGGCGCCTCGGCCTCCGCCGCTGACGCATTCGATCCGAAGGCAGTACGCGATGCGATCGAGGCGGCGGCGCCGGATGCGGTGATTGACCAATTGACCTGGCTTCCCGCCAATCCCGCCGACACCATCAAGTCCATGCCCAATGATACCCGCCTTCACCGTGAGGGCGGGAGGAATCTACTCGCTGCGGCCAACGAGCTCGGCGTCAGGCGCTACATCCTGCAGTCGCGTGGCTTTTACCTCGATGCTCCCCGAGGACAACTCGCCGACGAGACCGCCAAACTCCGCTATCACGCGCCCGGCGAGATCGGCGAGAGCACGCGCGCCATCGGAGCGTATGAGGATCGTGTCCTGGCGTCGGCAGCCCTGGAGGGCGTGGTTTTGCGCTATGGCTTCTTCTACGGTCCCGGCACGTGGTACCGCCCGGACGGAGCCATCGCCGAGCAGGTGCGTAATCGCGAGTTGGCGATCATCGGCGAAGGCAACGCCGTCTGGTCCTTCGTCCACATCGATGACGCGGTCGCCGCAACGGTTGCCTCAGTGAGAGCTGAACCCGGGATCTATAACGTCGTGGACGACGATCCGCTGTCCATCTCCGAATGGCTGCCGGCCTTCGCCACCCGAGCCGTCACGGGTGAGCGTGGAAGAGGCGCTGAAGACCGTGGGCGAGGAAGCGGTCTACTACCATACGAAGCTGACGGGTGCCTCCAATAGCCGCGCTAAAGCGAAGCTCGGGTTTGCGCCGCGCCCGTTGCTTTGGAAAAGGCCGCCCAGGTGAAGGCAGATTGCGCGATGATCCTCTTTTACCCCTGATTTGCCCGACGCGTCAAGCTAATTTCTGTAAATCCGCAATCACGTCCGGCGGGCGTCACGTACTGTGCATGGGGTTGTTTTTCAGATTTTGATGGAGAGCGCCATCGGGGCCGCTCCCGCGTCAGGTCGCAAACCCCGGTCCGGCCTTCGCCGCGTTCATGCGCGAGCGGATCAGGAGCAGCGCGACGATGCCGATGTTGAGCGCATTCCACGCCACGCCGTTGGCGAAGGCGGCGGCGTAGGAGCCGGTGGCATCAAAGATCACGCCGGAGATCCAGCCGCCGAAGGACATGCCGAACACGGAGGCGAAGATCACGATGCCGACGCGGGTCGCCGCTTCGCTGGCCGGCATCGCCTCGCGCACGATGATGGCGTAGCTCGGCACGATGCCGCCCTGGAACAGGCCGAACATCGCGGAAATCAGAAAGAGCGAGGTCAGGCTGTCGAAGAACAAATAGAAGACGAGCGCAAAACATTGCGCCAGCGATCCGACCAGCAGCGTACGGATGCCACCGATCTTGTCGGCGAGGTAGCCGGAACCGATCCGGCTGACGATGCCGCAGCCCATCATCAGCGACAGCATCTCCGCGCCGCGCGCCACGCCGTAGCCGAGGTCGCCGCAATAGGCGACGATGTGGACCTGCGGCATCGCCATCGCCACGCAGCAGGAGATCGAGGCGATCGACAGCAGCACCGTCAACGTGTTGGTCGACAGCCCGAGATCGACGCGCGGCGGCGGCGCGTTGGCGTGATTGCGAACCTTGTCGTCGCCGATCTGGGCGCGCAGGATCAGCACCAGCATCGCCATCGTGCTCGCGCAGACGATGCCAATTCCAATGTGGGTCATGCGCCAGCCGGCGGTCTGCACGCCCCAGTTCACGATCGGCGGCCACATCGCGCCCGCGATGTAATTGCCGCTTGCCACGATCGTCACAGCGAGGCCGCGATAGCGCTCGAACCAGTGCGAGGCTTCCGCCATCAGCGGCGCAAAAGTCGCTGATGTCCCGAGCCCGATCAGGAAATACACCGCCACGAACTGCCAGAGCTGGGTCGACACCCCGGCCAGCACGTTGGCGACGCCGAGAAAGGCGATGCTGATCGCCATCGCCGGCACGATGCCGAAGCGATCGGTGATCTTGCCCGCGATCACGCCACCAAGGCCGAAGCCGAACATCATGAGCGTGAAGGCCAGCGACACCGCGCCGCGCGTGGCTGCGAATTCGGCCTGCACGACGGGGATCACGACCACGACCGCCCACATGCCGACAGCGCCGATCGACCCGATCACGAGCGCAAGCACGAGCCGCACCCAGGCCTGACGCGAATCAGGGGTGAAGCCGGCCGGACGTTGCGGGTGATTTGGCGCGTGCACGGCGCGACCTTCTTCGGTGACCGCCTTGCGGTCAAGCATCATGCTACGATGTTGGGCATGCGCGGTGCACTGCGGTAGGAAGAGCTTGGCGGAACCAGGCTTTGCCATTACTTTGTAATCTGCGTGTGCATCATTGCCGCGCGAGGGCATGTGACGGGATGTTGTTGCAATTGACGCGATCGATGCGGATCAAGGTGGGGCGGTTCGTCGCCCTCGCCTATCTGTTCTGCGTTCTCGCGCCGGCAGCAGCCCTTGCCTGGGGCAGCAGTGCCGCGCCGTGCCTTGGCGATGATCTGCAGACCGTCGTTCTCGCGCCGGAGCACCATCACGGCGCGAGCCAGATGCACGCCGACGGCGGCCATGATCACGCCGCTGCGCATGCGCATCACCAGACCGTTGCGCAGGATGCGCCCGCACAACATCATCATGACGGCAAGGGCACACCTGGCCCCTGCTGCGCGATGATGTGCGCGAGCGCGCTGCCGGCCACCCTGCCCGACGTCGTCAAGCCGGTCCAGCCGATCTCGGCCTGTGCGCCCGAGATCGCGGTGAGCCTGCACAGCGAGGCGCCGCCCCTGCTCTACCGTCCTCCCATCGCCTGATCTGACGTCACGACGTGAGGCCTCGCGCATTTTGCGCGCACGGGCTCGTGGTCATCAGACAGATCAGGGATTACCCATGCTTACGCTTCCCGGGGCGAGGTTTGCCGCCGCATCTGCGGCGCGCGGACGGCACTTTGGATTCATCTGGCCGATCCTGGCTACAACGGCGCTCGCGTTGTCCGGCTGCATGCCCGCGACAACAGCGCCGCACGCGAGCGCTGATCCTGCCGATCCCGCAGCGAAAGCCGCGCGCGTCGATTATCGTTCGACGATCGCGCCTTACAGCAGCCTGCGACCCGCGACGCCTGCGCCATGGCGCGAGCGCAACGACAGTGTCGCGCCGCCAACGAAGTCGGATCGGTAGGAGAGCGCCGTGGCACACCCATTCGCGCGCGGCCTGCTCGCATTCGCCGCGCTTGGCCTTTCCGGCTGCGCTGCGTTCTCGCCGGACAGCGGCATGAGCACCGTCGCGGACCTGACCGGCCGGACCATCAACAAGGATGTCGCTTTCGTGCGGACGGCCGAGGGGGCCGACGCAGTCAACGACGGCGTTCGCCGCCTGCTGTCGCGCGCGCTGAGCGCGGATGCCGCCGTGCAGATCGCGCTGCTCAACAACAAGGGGCTGCAAGCAGCCTATAACGAGCTGGCGCTGGCCGAGACCGATCTCGTCGAGCAAAGCCTGCCGCCGAATCCGGCCTTCTTGGTCTCGCGGATTTCGGGCAATGGCGCCAGCGAGGTCGAGCGGCAGGTGGTCGGCGACATACTGGCGCTGGCGATGCTGCCGTTCCGTTCCGAGATCGCCCGCGACCGTTTCTGCCAGGCGCAGCTGCGTGCGGCACTGGCAACACTGCGGCTCGCAACTGACACGCGGCGCGCCTATGTCCGCGCCGTTGCCGCCAACGAGATGGTGGCACTGCTGACCGATGCGAAGTCGACGGCGGAGTCCACCGCGCAACTCGCCGTGAAGCTCGGCGAGACCGGCTCGATCAACAAGCTCGATCAGGCCCGCGAGCAGGTGTTTTATGCCGAGACCACCGCCGATCTCGCCACCGCCCGCCAGGCGGCAACGAGTTCGCGCGAAAGGCTCGCGCGGCTGATGGGGCTGTGGGACGACGGCCTCGACTTCCGCCTGCCCAACACGTTGCCGCCGCTGCCGCGCCGGACGCTCGCGCTACCTTCGATCGAGACCGATGCGGTCGCCCATCGCATCGACTTGCAGATCGCGCGGCTCGAGCTCACGGCGCTGGCAAAGTCGCTCAATCTTACGGAGGCGACGCGCTTCGTCACGCTGCTCGATCTCGCCGGCATCTCCCGCCGCACGCAGGATCCTGAAGGCGCGCCATTCCGCGAGCGCGGCTTCGACGTGCAGTTCCAGATCCCGATCTTCGATGGTGGCGAGGTGCGGGTGCGGCAGGCGTCCGAGACCTACAATCTCGCCTTCAATCGCCTCACCGAGCGGGCGGTCAACGTGCGCTCGGAAGCACGCGATGCTTATCGCGTCTACCGCTCGACCTACGACATCGCCAGCCACTACCAGCGCGAGATCCTGCCCCTGCGCAAGATCATCACCGAGGAGATGCAGCTTCGCTTCTCCAGCATGCAGGTCGATATTTTTGCGCTTCTGACCGAGGCACGCCAGCGCCTCGCCTCGCTGCGCGGGGCGATCGACGCGAAGCAAAAATTCTTCCTTGCGCAGTCCGATTTGCAGACCGTCGTCAACGGCGGCGGAGCGCCTGCGGGCGGCAGCGACAATTCGACGACCATCGCCGCGGCAGCGCCTGCCGATGGCGGGCACTGAGATGGAGGCCAGCATGTATTCCCGCAGAGGATTTTTAGGCACCGCCGCACTTGCAAGCGCGTCAGCGATCAGCGACCGCGTCCAGGCCGCATCGATTCCGGAAGCCCCGCACATGAACAAGGTGGTGATGCAGCCGCCGTTGCATCCGACCAGCGGGCCCGACTATCGCCCCGTCGTCACGCTGAATGGCTGGACGCTCCCGTTCCGCATGAACGGCGGCTGGAAGGAATTCCATCTCGTCGCCGAGCCCGTGGTGCGCGAATTCGCCGAAGGCATGAAGGTCAACCTCTGGGGCTATAACGGCCAGTCGCCGGGCCCGACCATCGAAGCCGTCGAGGGCGACAAGGTCCGCATCTTCGTCACGAACAAATTGCCCGAATACACCACGGTGCACTGGCACGGCATGATCGTGCCGAGCGGCATGGACGGCGTCGGCGGGCTCAATCAGCCGCACATCCCGCCCGGCAAGACCTTCGTCTACGAGTTCGAGATGAAGAAGAGCGGGACCTTCATGTACCACCCGCATTCTGACGAGATGGTGCAGATGGCGATGGGCATGATGGGCATGGTCGTCGTGCATCCGCGCGATCAGGATTTCCGGCCCGCCGACCGCGACTTCGTCTTCGTGATGAGCACCTATCGCGTCGACCCCGGCACTTATTTGCCAAAGGTCAACGAGATGACCGATTTCAACATGTGGACCTGGAATTCGCGGGTATTTCCCGGCATCGATCCCTTAGCCGTGCGGCTCGGCGACAAGGTGCGCGTGCGCATCGGCAATCTCAGCATGACCAACCATCCAATCCATCTGCACGGCCACAGCTTTGCGGTGACCTGCACCGACGGCGGCTGGATTCCCGAGAGCGCGCAATATCCGGAGACGACGACCGACGTGCCGGTCGGCGCCGTGCGCGTGTTCGACGTTCTCGCCGACAATCCCGGCGACTGGGCGTTCCACTGCCACAAGTCGCATCACACCATGAACGCGATGGGCCATGACATGCGCAATCTCATCGGCGTCTCGAAGAAGGATCTCGCGCGTGCGGTCGGCAAGCTCGCGCCCGACGCCATGGTGATGGGCCAGTCGGGCATGGCGATGGGCAACATGGAGATGCCCGCGCCCAACAACACGCTGCCGATGATGATGGGCTCAGGCCAGTTCGGGCCGATCGAGATGGGCGGCATGTTCACAGTGATGAAGATCCGCGATGGGCTCGCGCGCGACGATTATAGCGATCCCGGTCCCTATCAATTCCCGCAAGGCACCGTCGCCTATGAGGTCGCATCACCGGCCGCGGAGCCGGCACGGCAGCAGAACGCACCGATGAAGAAAATGAAGATGTGAACGAACGTTTCGACGACCAGCAACTGGAGAACAAGATGAAGAAGACGACAATGATCCTACTTGCCGCACTTTCGCTTTTGGCCGCGCCTGCACTCGCACACGAGCATCATGCCCATGAGAGCTTTTCGGCCGGCGAGCCCGGCGATCCCAACAAGCCGGCGCGCATCATCGAGATCGCGCTGAGCGAGATGGCCTATGAACCCTCGCGCATCATCGTCAAGCGTGGCGAGCAAATCCGCTTCGTGCTGCGCAACGTCGGCAAGGAGGACCACGAATTCCTGCTCGCCACCACGAAGGAAAATCTCGCGCATGCCGAGGTGATGAAGAAGCATCCGCATATGGAGCACGACGACCCCAACGGCGTGAGGCTGGCGCCGGGCAAGACGACCGAGATCGTCTGGAAATTCACCAAGGCCGGTACGTTCGAATTTTCCTGCCTGATCCCCGACCACCGCGACTACGGCATGGTCGGCCGTGTCACAGTGAAGTGAGCAATGGAGAACTCCCATGAACCGCATCGCCGCCGCACTGACGCTGAGCATCGGCCTGTCTCTCGGCGCGCTCGCTGCCGAGGGCGCCGCGATCAGCGGCGAGGTCAAGAAGATCGACGAGGGCGCGGGCAAGATCACGCTCAAGCACGGACCGGCCAAAAGCCTCGGCATGGATGAGCCGATGACCATGGTCTACCGCGTCAAGGACCCGGCGGTGCTGAAGCAGGTCAAGATCGGCGACAAGGTCACCTTCGAGGCCGAGGAGGCGTCGTCGGGGTATACGGTGACCAAGATGCAGAAGGCGAAGTAGGGCGCCTGCCACAACTACCGTCATACCGGGGCGGCTCGAAGAGCCGAACCCGGAATGACGCCGCGTTTTGATCCCTTCCTCCACCCTCTCGTTAACCCTTTGCTAACCATACACCGGGCAAAAATTGCCGGGTGAAGTCGAGTGTCGTCGGCCGCGTAAAACGGGAGCTCCCGTGGACGCCAGTGCGGTGCCTCACTTTCGGAACGGTGGCCCATCGGCCGCCGCGCAGACGTTTGGCGCGCGTGGGCGGCAATCGCGCGGGGAGGCAGCAACGATGGTCGACGTCACTGCAGGTCAAGGCGTGGGCAGCCCGAAGCCCGGCCTCCCCTCCCTCACCGAGATCGGCAACATCCTCAAGCGCGGCGACATTGCGCTGGCGCTCGGCATCCTCACCATCCTGGTGGTGCTGATCCTGCCGCTGCCCTCGATCGTGCTCGACCTCTTCCTGGCGATCTCGATCACGCTCTCGATCTTGATCCTGATGACCTCGCTCTTCATCCAGGCGCCACTGGAATTCTCCGCCTTCCCGACCATCCTCTTGATCTCGACCATGTTGAGGCTTTCGCTCAACATGGCCTCCACCCGCCTGATCCTGTCGCACGGTCACGAGGGCACGGATGCCGCCGGCCACGTCATCGAAGCCTTCGGCAGCTTCGTGATGGGCGGCAATTTCGTCATCGGCATCATCGTCTTTGCCATCCTGATCATCGTCAACTTCGTCGTCATCACCAAGGGCTCGGGCCGCATCGCCGAGGTCGCCGCGCGCTTCCACCTCGACGCCATGCCCGGCAAGCAGATGGCGATCGACGCCGATCTGTCAGCCGGCCTGATCGATGAGAAGGTCGCCAAGGAGCGCCGCAAGGCGCTGGAGGACGAGAGCGGCTTCTTCGGCGCCATGGACGGTGCCTCGAAATTCGTCCGCGGTGACGCCATCGCCGGTCTTCTGATCGTCTTCATCAACGTCGTCGGCGGCATGATCATCGGCGTCGCGCAACAGGGCCTCTCCTTCGCCGACGCCGGGCGCAGTTACACGCTGCTGACCGTCGGCGACGGCCTCGTCACCCAGGTGCCGGCGCTGATCGTCTCGACCGCGGCCGGCTTGCTCGTCTCAAAGGCCGGCGTCTCCGGGGCCGCCGACAAGGCGCTGATGAGGCAGTTCTCCGGCTATCCGCAGGCGCTCGCGATGTCGTCGGCAGTGATGATCGTGCTGGCGATTCTGCCGGGCATCCCGACCATCCCTTTCCTCGCGTTGGGCGCCGGCGCCGGCGCGCTCGCCTGGTCGGCGCGCAACCACAAGCGGAGCACGGCCAGGGCCGAGGCGGCCGCCAAGGCCGCTCCTGCCCCCGGAACGCCGGGCGCGCCCGGCGCCGCCGCGGCGGAGGAGCCGATCTCGGCAGCGCTCAAGATCGACGATCTCAAGATCGAGCTTGGCTATGCGCTCCTGCCGCTGGTCAACGGACCCGACGGTACCGACCGCCTCACCGAGCAGATC
Source organism: Bradyrhizobium sp. UFLA05-108 (assembly GCF_059803455.1). Lineage (NCBI taxonomy): Bacteria > Pseudomonadati > Pseudomonadota > Alphaproteobacteria > Hyphomicrobiales > Nitrobacteraceae > Bradyrhizobium > Bradyrhizobium sp. UFLA05-108. The sequence continues at coordinate 10,970 of NZ_JBANAZ010000094.1, forward strand.
AAGGCGCTGCGCCGCTCGCTTGCCATCGAGATGGGTTTTGTGATGCCGGCCGTCCGTATCCTCGACAACGTCCAGCTCGAAGCAAACACCTACATCATCAAGATCAAGGAGGTCGACGCAGGCACCGGCAAGATCTGGCCGAACCAGTTCATGGTGATGGACCCCGCGGGCAACCAGGTGCAGGTGCCGGGCATCCACACCACTGAACCGACGTTCGGCCTGCCCGCGACCTGGATCGATGCCAGCCTCAAGGAAGAGGCTTCGCTCAAGGGCTACACCGTCGTCGACGCCGCGACCGTGCTTTCCACCCACCTCACCGAGCTGCTCAAGACGAATATGTCTGATCTCTTGTCCTATGGTGAGGTGCAAAAGCTGCTCAAGGAGCTACCGAAGGAGCAGAGCGAGCTGGTCAAGGACATCGTGCCGGGGCAAGTCACCATCTCCGGCATCCAGCGCGTGCTGCAACTCCTGCTCGCCGAACGCATCTCGATCCGTGATCTTTCGACCATTCTTGAAGGCATCGCCGACTCGCTCGCCTTCTCGCGCAATCCCGCGACCATGGTCGAGCATGTCCGCGCCCGCCTCGCCCGGCAGATCTGCGCGCAGAACACTTCCTATAACGGCTACCTGCCGCTGATCGCGCTGTCGGCGAAGTGGGAACAGGCCTTTGCCGAATCCATCATCGGCCAGGGCGAGGAGCGCAGCCTCGCGATGCAGCCCTCGAAACTCTCGGAGTTCATGACCGCCGTGCGCGAGGCCTTCGAGCGTGCGGCACGTGAGGGCGAGGCGCCGGTGCTGGTCACCTCTGCGGCAATTCGTCCCTTCGTGCGCTCCCTGGTGGAGCGGTTCCGCGCCCAAACCACCGTGCTGTCGCAGGCGGAAATCCATCCGCGGGCGCGGCTGAAAACGGTCGGAAGCATCTGATTTGCTTCTGATTTGCTAGAGTTCCGTCTGTGTTTTTTCGCCACAGGCAACTGGTTTTTGTAATTTTTGGGCAACCCGCTGATATGGTTCAGGAACTACCTACCACTTAGCTAACGGACTGAGTTACCTTAATAAATATTCACGATCGCGATTTTTCGATCGCGATCGTTCACGTGTTTTCACGCCCTTGTGATCGCCCCTTGGGAACGAATCCACCCAATACTAGGTTGTTGGGCACCGAAGGCATGAACCTCGCCGATGAAGCCGGCGACTACTTCGGTAGATGGCGGCAGGAGGCTTCCATGAACCACTCGATCTACAGCGCGGATCGATCGACCCATCTGAAGATCGTGGTCGTCGCCCTCGTTGTTGGCGTCGCGGTGGCGGGCCTCGGCATCACGGCGCGATCGGGTTCCGATGACGGCACGACCCAGACCGCCCGCGTCATCAAGGCCGGCAAGCCGGTTGTGATCACCAGTTCGAACGCTTCACTCGTTCGCTAAGGAGATTGAACGGAATTCAGGAATTCACGTGGCTCTTTACCAGCCCCCCAAAGTCGCCATGTGGATATGTAGACGACCCCAACCCCAAGTCGACTACAGAAAGCGCCCGCCCCCCACGGGCGCTTTCTCATGTCTGGGGTGCTGATTTTCCCTGCGGGCGACGATCGCCGCCGAGACGGCACGCTACATCTCCCCACCCACCACCGTCATTCCCCGCGAAAGCGGGGAATCCAGTACGCCGCGGCTTCTCTGTAACCTCGCGCTGTCTCTGGAATACTTAATCGTCCGCATTCGCGGACGATGACACGGAGAAGGCGGCGGGCGCGGTTATTTCCTCGGCGGCGGTGCCTGCACCGTCGGCGCGGCAGCGGCGAACAGATCTTCTTTCCTGCCGGTGAGCGGCGGGTAGATGCGCTGGTGATTGATGATGTGCTTCGTCGCTTTCGCCGCAGCGCCTGTCGTGCGCACCTCTCTGTCCCAGCCTTCAGTATAGAGCGCGCCCCAGCCGCCGAGATCGAGCACCGTCACATACCAGTCGATCTGCAGCGGCAGCAGCGGCTGGCCGACGAGATCGGCGACCACATTGTGGCCGGCGAAGCGGCCCATGGGGCGGGCGAACTGGCAGGACATCACGGTCGGATGCAGCCCGTCGACCACGCTCGAGGCGACATCGCCGGCGGCGAAGATATGGGGGAGATCGGCGATGCGCATAAAGGGATCGACCAGGATGCGACCCAGACGGTCCCGTTCGACCGGAAGCGTCGACGCAATCGGGCTCGCGCGCATGCCGGCGCACCAGATCACCGTCTGCGTCGGAATGACTTCGCCGGAGCTCAAGCGGACGCCGGCCGCATCCATCGCCTCGACCCGCACGCCGAGACGGGTCTCGACATCGAGCGCTGCGAGCGCCTCGTTGATGACGGGACGGGCCCGCTCGCCGATGGTCGCGCCGACAACCGGGTTCGGATCGACCAGGATGACACGGCCGCCGGCGATGCCGGCCCGCGCGAACCGGTCCGGCATCTCGGCGGCGACCTCGATACCGGTGAAGCCGGCGCCGACCACCAACGCCGTCGTTCGCCCCGGCGCCAGCGCGCTGCGGCCAAGCGCGTCGAGATGGTTTTCAAGCTTTCCGGCTGCGGCAAAAGTGTCGACGTCGAATGCGTACTCGGCGAGCCCTGGAATATTCGGCCGCGGCACCTCACTGCCGAGCGCCAGCACCAGCCGATCATAGGCGAGGGTTTCGCGCGCGCCATTCGCGGCAATGGTGACGCTGCCTTTCGCCACCTCGATAGCTTCGACGTCACCGAGTCTGTGACCGACACCGACGGGATCGAGCAATTCTGAAAGCGGAAGCGCAACCTTGCTCAGATCCACCTCGTAATTGCGCACGCGGATGTTGTGATAGGGATTGCGGTCGATGACGAGGATCTCGATGTCGCTGCCGGCCGCACCGATCTCGTCGCGCTTGCGCGCAGCGCCGATGGCGGCCCATAGCCCCGCGAACCCGGCACCGAGCACAATGACACGCGCCATCCCAAGTCCTGCTGCCCTAGTCCTGCCTGCGCAGCCTACGGCCCGAGCGTCCGCGCCACGCGCACACTCATATAGCTCATCCGGTTCGGCGGGCCAAACCAAAGGCGCGCGGCGGAGCGGCGGGTCTGGAGCGCGCGGCTGAAGGCGCCGCCGCGCAGAACGTGGCCTCTGCAATCATCCGTGATCCACGCCGAGCCATCATTCGGCGCGCCAACGTAGTTGTCGTGCCAACAATCCTCGACCCAGTCGTAGACGCTGCCATGGACCTCGAAGAGGCCGAAGGGATTAGCCGATGGCAGCGTGGATGCCGTGGTCGCGATCGTCACGATGCCGATATCGGCGACCAGATCGGCGGCCGCGATATCGGCCAGATGCGGATCGGCGCCATCGCCCCACCAAAAGGCGGTGGTCGTGCCGCCGCGCGCGACATATTCGCGCTCGGCTTCGCTCAGGAGCCGATAGGGACGCCCCGTCAATCGCGACAGCCACTGCACGTAGTGGCTGGCCTCCTGCCAGAGGATGCCGCTCACCGGATCGCGCACGTGCTCCGGCTCGGTCGGATGAGGATTGCAGGCCTTGGCCGCCACGCAGGCGCTCCACTCATCGACGCTGACGGGCCAACGTCCCGCAGCGAAGCGCGGCAACGTCACTTGGTGCTGCGGCCGCTCGTCCTCGGTGCTGCCCACCTCACTTGCGCTCGCCCCCATCATGAAGCTGCCGTCGGAGACGACCACCATCTCGGGGCAATGCGCGCATTCCCTGAAGCGATCCTTGGGCCTGAGCGCCGCTTCCTCGCCGCGCGAGAGCGGCTTTGACAGGCGCATGTCGAGGATCGCGGTATCGGTGCTCGCCAATGCCAGGCTGATCGGAGCCTGCTCGATGGTTTGCGCCGACGCGATCGGTGCCGAAAGAGCGGACATCAGCAAGGCTAACAGGGCAAACGGCCGGTCAATGAACCCGCCCATGAGACCCTCCCGGTCACGTCAGTGTGACCTCTAAAATGACTTCTTCAAAACGTGCTTCGAACTCCTGCGAAGCTCGCCGGCGAGCGGCACAATTGCGTGCGAAAAGCGGCGCCGCGGTTCTCGTCAATGCGATGATGATGCGAGGTGAATGTTTCAGGCGTGTTTCACGGCGCGCGAAAGCAGCTTCGCGATGAAGCGCTTTACCGCTTTTGACGGCGACAAAACGTCTCAATTTCACGCGCGGCGTGCGCCGGCTGCGAATTCACGACATGATTGCAGGCATCGGCGCGATCACGTCTCGCGCAGCTCCGACGGAGTCGCGCCGAACCGCTTGCGGAAGGCGCGGTTGAAATAGGACAGATCCGCAAAGCCCGAGGAATGCGCGATGTCGCTGATCTTGCGTGCGCGCGATCGCGGATCATGCAGCAGCTTTCGCGCGAGCAGCAGGCGCTGCTCGAGCACGAACTCGGTGAAGGTGGTGCCCGCTTGCTCGAACAGGCGCTGCGCCTGACGCGGGCTGAGGCCCGAGCGTCCGGCGATTTCCGACAGGCTGAGATCGCTGCGCCCCAGCGCCGACATCACGTCGGCGCGCATCAGATCGAGACGCGCGGCGGCGTGGCCGCGACCGCGGGCAAGCGCGGCATGCTCCGCATCGGTACCGAGCAGGAGGCCAACGAGATCGACCATGTGCTGCGCGGTGAGGCGCTGGCCAACCGCATCGAGATGCGGCGCGTGATTGGCGGCGAGCGCATGATAGCGCGTGATGGTTTCGGCGACCGCACCGTCGGAGAGGAGTTGCGAGATCTTCTCCTCGGCGCGCGGATTGATCTCGAGCAGCGCGCGGCGCGGCATGCGAATGGTGGTGAAACGATCCTGCTCGGTATGGCCGACGGTGCCGGTGACGCTGAGATCGGCGAGCACCATCTGCGACGGCACGAGCTCGATGGTGTGGCCGTTCTGCTGGACGCGGACGAGACCCGAATGCGCGGAAATCAGCACGAGATCGTCACAGCCGTCGGCGAGGCCTTCTCGCGTGCGCGAGAACTGCGCGGAGGCGCCTTCGGGAATTCCGAGCACGATGTTGCCGACCAGGCTGACCTGCAGTCGGCAATCGATGCTGTCGCCGCGGCTGGGCGCGACGTCGAGCCCGCACGATCCGAAAGCCCGCTCACGCCAGTGCTCGAACGCCGGGCCGTGCGGCAGCCCAGTATACTGATGAATGAAGATGCCCGGCGGCTTCGTTGGATCCAGCATTCGATATCTCTCGCCCCTTCACTCCGGCGCGAACCGCGCCGGCACAGCCAAATTGCGCGAATTTGACGCAGTGAAACGGAAGGAGGTTCAAATGGGGCGCTGGAGACCGCTCGAATTGTCGGGGTGCGACGCTGAGATGGACCATAGCGACACCGCAGACCGGAGAACTACGGACTCAGCCATCGCGAGTGTGGAAGACGCGCTTGTCGCACTCTCGCTGTCATCGCCCGCCTTGTGCGCAATTGCGCACTGGGGCGGGCGATCCAGTATTCCAGAGGCAGTGATGGGATACGGAGAAGCCGCGGCGTACTGGATTCCCCGCTCCAGTGCGCAGTGGCACACAAGGCGGGGAATGACGGCGGTGGGTGGGTAGCGTGTAGCCCGATCGACGGCGTCACTACTTCTTCGCGCCGGCCGGCGCCTGCGGCTGGGACGGCACCGTCTCGATCAGCTTGCCGGAAAATACCGGCGCGGATGTCGGCTGGCCGCTGGGCGAACCACCCGCCGGCTCGACGGTGACGGCGTAGGTGGCGGCATTGATGACGTCGGCATCGTAGCCGGCGAGCACCGGGCGCGCGGTGAAGTCGCCATTGTTGATTACGCCGAGCGAGCGCGGGCGCGGCAGCTTGTCGGAGATCAGCCAGAGCTCAAAGCTCTTGCCCGGCTCCGGAGTGGCACCCACTTTACGCACCGTGAAATTCTTGGTCGCGCCGTCGATGGTGAGGATGAAGGCAGGGCCGCCACCCTGCCCCTGCAACAGCGCGACATATTGCGATGACGACGTAAGCGGCGCGGCAGGCGTCTTCACCTCGACGTTTTGAATCTGCGGCGCGGGACGGAGCGCGCCAGGCAGCGCATCGGGCCGCAGGATCTGAAGCGACAGCACCACGAAGAGCGCAGCGGCAAGCGCACTGAGGGCGGACGCTATGCGTCGCCAGCGCTTCACGCGGCCTTCGAGATAGACGACGTTGGTGTCGTCGACGATTGGCACCTGCGAGACGGTGACATCGGGCGCATGGACTTGCGGCATGAATCGCGGTGCGATATCGGGCGCAGCTTCCGGCTCGGCCGGCGGCTCCGGCACCTCCGGCAGTGGTGACGTCGACGCCTCAGGCCGCGCCTGCGGCTCCTCTGTTGCCCGAGTCGGACCGATCGCGGCCTTGATGTTTTCCCACACGATTGGCCGCGGCTCGACCGAACCGACCATCTGGTTCAACACGCCCAGCCGCAATTGCCAGGCCTGCACGAGACCGGCGAACTCCTCGTCCACCGCCATCATGGTCTCGACCTGCGCGCGCTCGTCGGCATCGAGCGTGCCGAGCGCATATTCCGCGGCAAGCACGATATGGTCCTCAGTGTAGGCCATCAATGTCCTCCACCTCTCCCCGATGGGGAGAGGTGGACCGTCGTTGCTGCACTAGCTCGTGCCACTTTCGTCATCATCTAAAGCCCAAGGCACTCCCGGATGTCCATCATGCTGCGCCTCAGCCACGTCTTCACCGTGTTGACGGGCGCGGAAAACTTCTGCGCCAACTGCTCGCGGCTCCAGCCGTTGTAATAGGCGAGAAGCACGAGCTTCTGGCGGTCCGGCTCGAGCCGGCCGACACATTCCAGGAGCCGCTTCAACTCCTCCGTCATCTCGCGCCGAGCAAGCGGATCGGGGCTGTCGGCGGCAACCTCCATCGCCTGAGGCTCCTCCTCGATCGAGGCTTCGGTCTTCTTGCGCACCAGGTCGATAGCGCGGTTGCGCGCGATCGACGCCATCCACGTGATCGGCGAGGACAGCGCCGGATTGAACTGGCCCGCGCAGTTCCAGATCTTGACGTAGGTCTCCTGAATGACCTCCTCCGCGAGATCCTGTCGGCGCAAGATACGGAGCACGACTCCATAGAGTTTCGCGCGCGTGGCGCCGTAGAGGCGCTCGAAAGCCGCCTCGTCGCCCTTCGCCACCGCCGCGATCAGCCAGACCAGATCTGCTGGCGTCAGCATTCAGTCCCCCAACGCGCCGCTTCACCTCTCCCCGGCGGGGCGAGGTCGATTTGCGCAGCAAATCGGGTGAGGGGGCTCAGGGCTCACGGGAGATCGTAACCCCTCACCCGGCGCTCCGCGCCGACCTCTCCCAAAAGGAAGAGGTCGACACCTCCGTCGCTGGCACAGCTCTCATCCCCACCACCATAGCGCGCAGCAAAGCCCGTCACCAAGGGGCCGGGCGCCACGCTGTGGACATCGCACGCGAAAAGCCCGGCCCCCGTTAGGGTCCGGGTTCACGCAATTCCCTGGCTGTGGGCCTTGAGCGCCTCAGGCGATGGCGCCGATGCGGGCGCGCATCAGGCCGATGCTGTCGAGGTCGGCCTGCTCGCGGGCGCTCTCCTCGGCGCGCTCGCGCGCCTGGTCGCGCTCGTCCAGGAGCTCGACCTTCTTCAAATCCTCAAAAGCCTCGGCCAGCGCGCCCTTGGCCTCTTCGAGCTGGCCCTTCAGCTCATCGGCCGAGCGGGTCAGGTTCTCGCGGCGCTGGATCGCGGCCTTGGCATAGGTCGGATAGGCAAAATGCGAGGGATCGTTGATCCCGGCGCGCTCCTGCTCGGTCAGGATCTCGCGCTCGAGATCGACAGACATGCGCTGGAAGTCCGCGATCATGCTCTCGATCTGGGTGACCCTGCGGCGCTTCTCGTCGACCTGAAATTTCTTCAGGCGGATGAGCGTTTCACGTGACTTCATCGACTCGTACTCCCCAGAAGTCCCTTAGCTGCACGTGGGACAACACCGGTCTCCCCGATCCCGAAACTGGGCCCCGACCGGCTCTGCTACTCTGTGGGGCGGATGATGGCCTGACAAAGTTAGCGTTCCGTTTCCAAATTCTGGAGGATTTGCGCCAACTGGCGGTAGCCGTCCGCCAAACCGGCACTTTCGTCCTTGCGCTGCCGCAGGAAGGCCTCCAGTGGCTCATGGAGCCGGATCGCCTCGTCGACTTCGGGGCTGGATCCCGCCCGGTAGGCACCCAGCCGGATCAGTTCCTCCATGTCGGCATAGGTCGCCATCACCTGACGGGCCTTCTGAATGGTCGGCCAGAACTGCGGATCGGCCGATTTGGGCATGGTGCGGGAAACGGATTTGAGGATGTTGATGGCGGGGTAACGCCCGCGCTCGGCAATGGATCGCTGCATCACGATGTGACCGTCGAGGATGCCGCGGACGGCGTCCGCGATCGGCTCGTTGTGGTCGTCGCCGTCGACCAGCACCGTGAAGATCGCGGTGATGGCACCAACTCCCATGCCGGGACCTGCGCGCTCCAGGAGCTTCGGAAGCTCGGTGAAGACGGTCGGCGTATAGCCCTTGGCGGTCGGCGGCTCGCCGGCGGAGAGGCCGATCTCGCGCTGGGCCATGGCGAAGCGCGTCACCGAGTCCATCAGGCAGAGCACATCCTGATCCTCGTCGCGAAAATATTCGGCGATCGCCAGCGTCAGGTATGCGGCCTGCCGCCTCATCAGCGCCGGCTCGTCTGATGTCGCGACCACGACGACGGAGCGCGCCAGGCCCTCTTCACCCAGGTCGTCCTGCAAGAATTCCTGCACCTCGCGGCCGCGTTCGCCGATCAGGCCGATGACGCTGACATCGGCGTCGACGTTGCGCGCGAGCATCGACAGCAGCACGGATTTGCCGACGCCGGAGCCGGCAAAAATGCCCATGCGCTGGCCACGGCAGCAGGTCAGGAACGTGTTGAGCGCACGCACGCCGAGGTCGAGCGGCGCTCCGACGCGTTTCCTCGAATGCGCCGGTGGCGGCGAATTGCGGAACGGCATTGGCGAGGTGCCCTGCAGCAGCGGCCCCTTGCCGTCGATCGGCTCGCCCAGCGCATTGACGACGCGGCCGAGCCAGGCCGCCGACGGCCGCACCTGGTTGGCGGCATTCGCGATCACGGCCTTGCAGCCGCGCCGCACGCCTTCGAGTCCGGCAAACGGCATCACGACAGCGTTGTTGCCGGAAAAGCCGATCACCTCGCAGGGAATGAAACGGTTCGCGCCGGTCTCGATCACGAGCCTCGCGCCCACCGACATCGCGTGAATAGGACCGGCGACCTCGACCATCAGGCCACGCACGCCGACGACGCGACCGTATATATTGACGCCGTCGATGTCCCCGATCTGCTCGGCGAGCGCCTTCATGACTTAGCCTTCATTCGGGCCCTTCATGACGAAACCCTTAAATTTCGCCACATTTCTGAACGGCGCTTAACTTCGTGTTTACCCGCATCATTAATCATTGCGTCACTGTCTTTGTGACTGAGCGCCTGCCCGACAGAAGAAGGGGAGTCGCGAGAGTCGGTTAGGCCCGTCTCTTAAAGTGGAACTTGAACGGAACCGGGTGACGAAAACTGCTTCTGCGCAATATCTTAGGGCGATTCGACAAAAATTGCACCGTGAGGACTTGCGTTCCAGAATCAGACTTTGTTAACCATGTGACGTCAGGATCCGAATCAGTTGTTCAAAGGCGTTTTGTTGAGTGCCGCGAATGCGGCCGACCTGACGCCCGGAGCGGCGACTATGGGGAACTGGCATGCGCGTTTTGCTGATAGAAGATGACAGCGCCGTCGCGCAGTCGATCGAGCTGATGCTGAAGTCTGAAAGCTTCAACGTCTATACGACCGACCTGGGGGAAGAGGGCGTCGATCTCGGTAAGCTATACGATTACGACATTATTCTTCTCGACCTCAACCTGCCCGACATGTCCGGCTACGACGTGCTCAAGCAGCTCCGGGTCTCCAAGATCAAGACACCGATTCTGATCCTCTCCGGCCTCGCCGGCATCGAGGACAAGGTCAAGGGTCTCGGCGTCGGCGCCGACGACTACATGACCAAGCCCTTCCACAAGGACGAGCTGGTGGCCCGCATCCACGCCATCGTGCGCCGCTCCAAGGGCCATGCCCAGTCGGTCATCCAGACTGGCGACCTCGTCGTCAACCTCGACACCAAGACGGTGGAAGTCGGCGGCCAGCGCGTGCATCTGACCGGCAAGGAATACCAGATGCTGGAGCTGCTCTCGCTCCGCAAGGGCACGACCCTCACCAAGGAAATGTTCCTCAACCACCTCTATGGCGGCATGGACGAACCGGAACTGAAGATCATCGACGTCTTCATCTGCAAGCTCCGCAAGAAGCTCGCCAACGCCTCCGAAGGCCGCAACTTCATCGAGACCGTGTGGGGCCGCGGCTACGTGCTGCGCGAGCCGCACGAGGCCGACGAGCGGATCCCGGCCTAAGACTTCCTTCTGTCGCGAGCCCAAGGGCTCGCTCCTCCCCAACTGGACCCCGCCGCAAATGGCGGGGTTTTCGTTTTTGGACGGCCAGCCGAAGCCGTCTTCATCGACGACCCCGTTTCCTGCTCGCCTTTTTCGCGCTGGCAGCAATCTTCCTGGTCGCCTTCCCCGCGCTCTTCTTCGATGCTTTCGCGGGCTTCTTCCTGCCTTGTTTCCGCGAGGCCGTCTTCGCCTTTGGAGCCTTCTTTGGCTTGCTGGGTTTGGTGCCGGCAGGCTTTGGCTGCGCCCGTGATTCCGCCAGGGCGATCGGATTCGCCGCCGGCTTGTGCGAGGCGGACGCAATGCCTCCGCCGGCCGCTGCAAGCCAGAACCTCAATTCCGGCGACTTGACTCTTGGTCCCTGGATGTAGCGCTCCTGCCAAGTATCGTCGCCTTGCAGCGGCTTGCCGAAAATGTCCGGGTGCTCATTCAACAGGAAGCGCCACGCATAGTGATCGTAGAGATCGAGCACGTGGCAGGCATAGGCCTCCGCCAGCCCGCGATGGCCGCGGACGGTGACCATGTTCTCGTCGTTGTTGTGGGAGGCGCGGAAGCCGAGATTGTGCGAGCCGGTCACGACCACGCAGTCGGCGCTGAACGGATCGATCACCACGATCTTGTTGTGGATGATGGCAAAGCCGAACTTGGCGAGCTCGCCCTCCCAGGCGCCGAAGGCATCATGCGGCGTGACGGCCCCGGCCGGAAATCGATCTCGCCGGGAGCGCCTTTCTTCTTTGGCTTGCCGGATTCGCCGACCACGGTCACACCGCCATGCGTTCCATGCGACGAGCTGTGTTCATCATCGGCAGCTTCGGTTGCGCCGCCGGAATGCAGCGCCGCGGAGAAATTCTTCGCGCGCACGGGACTCGTCAGCGCGCCCCGCACGAACAGGTCGGGCTTCTCTTTCAAGAGCTTGCCGGCCTGATCGAGGATTGAGTTGTTGCCGGGGTCGAACGCCAGAAACAGGATCGCCTGCTTGGCGCCGCTCATCAGCTCGAACACCCGTCCCATGTCGTTGGGCGTGTCGGGATGCTTCGACAGCTTGTGCGGCGTGTTCGGCGAGAACATCAGCTCGACGGTCACACCATTGCCAAGGCTGATTGGCGACGAAATCGACTTATCGTTGTTGCCATGGGCGAAGTCGCGCAGGATCGGCGATTGCAGCTTGCTCTTGTTGCCCTGGGCCGCATCGACGTCGGCCTTCAACGCTGTCCAGTAGTCGAGGTAGCGCTGCGCAACGTCCTTGGACTCGATCACCAGCGCATTGTTGGTCTGGGTGCACAGGCCGGTGCTGGTCCAGTTGGTCGAACCCGACAGCGTGGCGATCGGCGTGTCGTTCTGGGTCAGGACCATGAACTTGTTGTGCGGGATGTCACCCTTGGCGAGGATGCGGTCGATCACGTTGACGCCGGCCGCCTTGAGCGCGGCGCGATTGTCCTTGTCCGCGTCGTCACTGTCCGGTGCCTGCTCGTTGCCGAGGATGACGTTGCGGCTATGGGGATTGGCCTGGAGCTGCTTTTCCAACCCGTTCGGATCGTTGAGCTCGTAGAGCGCGGCATGAATGACGCCACCGTTCTTGTCAGCCCTGGCAAGAAGCGAGGTGAGGCCTTCCTGCAACTGTCCCATCAGGCGGATGCGAATCGGATCGCCGGGATCGAGGATGTGCGGCTGCAGCGCCTCGATGCTGGGGTGCCTATGCAGGGCCTGCGACAGCGCCTGCGTCGCCGTGATGCCGCGGTTGAAATATGCGCTGAACGGCGGACGGCTCGGCGTCAGCGTGACCTGATTGCTGAGAAGCGGCGAGACCCCTGCAAGCGGCGTCAGCGTCTGGCCCGGCGCGCCACCCATGGGCACGATTCGATACTGATAGGTGCCGCCGCGCTTGGCGAAGAGGTCCTTCCACCAGAATTTCTGGACCGGCGCCTGCTCGGTCGTCAGCTTCGTGCCTGGATCCTGATCGGCAAACCGCGCAAGCGCAGGCAGGACCGTCTCGTGGTTCCCGGCGTCAACGTCGATCTGGTGGATCGCAAAGCCAAGACAACCATCGAGATGATGGTCGAACGTCCAGGCGACAACAGCAATATCATTGTTGGAAAACGCAATTGCAGGCATTGAACCGCTCCTTGGGCTCGGCCGAATGAAAAACGCTCAAGTTGCAACCGAATGCTATTGCTCGCAAAGAACTTTAAATCCTGGATGACAAGTCACGAAATTATCCGCAGGATAAGTGTGCTCGGGGGAACGACTGATGATTCTGCAATCGCTCGCGGGGCTGCCCGCTTTTCTCGTTTATTTCTGCACCGGGCTGGTAGCGATCGTGGCCTATCTGTTCATCTACACCCGCATCACGCCGCACAACGAATTCCAGCTCATCCGCGACAATGATCCGGCTGCCGCGATCGCGCTGGGGCTGAGCCTGCTCGGCTTCGTCGCACCGCTGTTCAGTGCCATCGCACATTCGGCCAATGTTGTGGACTGCCTGATCTGGGCGTTCATCGCGCTGATCGTCCAGGTGATCGTGTTCTACGTCGTGAAGATCCCGGTGCCGAACCTGTCGTCACGCATCGCCGCCGGCGACATGGCGCCCGCGATCTGGCTCGGCCTTTCCTCGCTCGCCGCAGGCCTGCTCAACGCCGCCTGCATGATCTACTGACCATGGCCGAGAAGCGCCCCAGCAAGGAGTTCGGCAAGCGTCGGCCACAGCCCTTGCCGTCGCCACCGAAGGAGCCGGTCAAACGCTCCGGCCAGGTCGCGCTGTTGGTGATGGGGACGATTGCGGTCGGCACCACCGCCTACACGCTGATGCCGCGGCAGAACTGCGATCCGCGCGCGCCCGGAATAGCGGAGCCAGCGCAACCGAATACGGCCTGCACCAGCAGAGGCTCATCTGGCGGCGGCAGCTCGCATTGGTCATCGCGTTCGAGCTTCTTCAGCAGCGACTCCTCGAGCCATTCCTCATCCGGCGGCTCGTCCGACTCGGGCACCAGTGGCGTGACGCGGGGCGGCTTTGGTTCGTTCGCGCATGCGTTCGGCTTTTCGGGCGGCGGCTGAGCCGAGCCAAGTTTTGAATTCACCGCCATTGGCCGGTCTGCTTAACTGGCGCGGGAGGAAGCGACATGAAACGTTCGCGACGGGTCGTGCTCACCCTGATGGGCAGTGCCGCGGTCGGCGCGGTCTCGATGGGATTTGTGCGGCGGCCTTATGACTGCGGACCAGGAATGACGGCCGTTCCCGGCATCGACGGGCAACCCTATTGCCGGCCTGCCACCTATGGCGGCTTCGGCGGCACGCTGCATGTCGTTCATGGACATGGCGATCATGGACATGGCGGTCATGGCCACGGCCATGGCGGCGGCTAGCGCATGCAACGGATTGTCTGTCCCGAGCGCGACGACTGGGAGCAAACCGCCGAACAATGCGGCTTCGACTTCCATACCATCGATGGTGAGCGCTACTGGGATGAGCGCGCCTATTACGCCTTCACGCTCGACGAGATCGAACGCGGGGTCGAAACGCCGACCGGCGAGATCGACGCGATGTGCCTCGAGCTCGCTGGCCGTATCATCATTGATGAGCGGCTGCTGGAGCGGTTGAAGATCCCGCAGCCCTTCTGGGACCTGATCGCCGAGAGCTGGGAGCGCGATGACCGCAGCCTCTATGGCCGGCTCGATCTGAAGTTCGACGGCACCTCGCCGGCCAAGCTGCTCGAATACAACGCGGATACGCCGACGTCGATCTTCGAGACCGCGGTGTTTCAATGGACCTGGCTCGAACAGGCGATCGAGCGGCGCATCATCCCGGCGCGGGCCGATCAGTTCAATTCCATCCATGAGCGGCTGATCGAGGCCTGGAGGGCAATCTCCCCAAGCCAGCATCTGCATCTCACCGGCACGACCGGCAATGAAGAAGACGCCGGCACGCTCGCCTATCTCGAGGACACAGCGCGGCAAGCGGGGCTATCGACCACACTGCTCGACATCGAGGAGATCGGCTGGCGCGATAGGGACGGCGGCTTCGTCGACCTCGACGACCGCGACATCGCGCTCGCCTTCAAGCTCTACCCCTGGGAATGGATGTTCCACGATGCCTTCGGCACCAAGCTCAAGGAGGCAACGACGCGCTGGATCGAGCCGCCGTGGAAGGCGGTGCTCTCCAACAAGGGCATCCTGCCGCTGCTCTGGGAGATGTTTCCGAACCATCCCAACCTGCTGCCGGCCTTCTTCGAGGATGATCCGCGCGCGGCCGAGCTCGGCAGCTCCTATGTGCGCAAGCCGCTGCTGTCGCGCGAAGGCGCCAACGTCACGCTGGTCTCGGGCGGCGTGTCACTCGACGAGCACACGGGTCCCTACGGCGCCGAAGGCTTCGTCCGCCAGGCACTCTCGCCGCTGCCGAATTTTTCCGGCTTCTATCCCGTCGTCGGAAGCTGGCTCGTGAACCACGAGCCCTGCGGTCTGTCGATCCGTGAGGACGAAAGCCCGATCACCGGCAACAGCTCGCGATTCTTGCCGCACGCGATTTTGTGAGGCCTCGGTCGTTCCGGGGCTCGACGCTGATGTGCCGCCCCGGAATGACGAGAAGAGAGGTCACCTTGCCGCGGCGATCCTCATGCCTGCAAGCATCGGCGCACCGGCCGAACGTGTGCCACGTGCCGGATTGATCTGGTAGAGGCCGCGGCGGTCGACGACCGGACGGAAGGCGTCGGTGATGCCGACGACTGACTCGGCGGCACCAAGCAGCAAGGTGCCATCCGCCTCAAGGCTCTTCGCCATGCGTTCGAAGATCACCGCCTTGGTGTCCTGGTCGAAATAGATCAGCACGTTGCGGCAGAAGATCACGTCGAAGGTGCCGAGATGCGAGAAATCCTGGAGCAGGTTGAGCTGGCGGAACTGCACCATGGAGCGCACGTCGGCATTGAGCTGCCAGATGTCCCCGGACTGGGTGAAGTATTTCACCAGCAACTGAATCGGCAGGCCGCGCTGCACCTCGAACTGGCTGTAGACGCCGGCCTTGGACTTCTCCAGCACCTCCTGAGACAGATCGGTCGCGACGATCTCGATGCGCCAGCCGGCGAGCGCTGCGCCTTTCTCCTTTAGGCACATCGCGATCGAATAGGGCTCCTGCCCGGTCGACGAGGCCGCCGACCAGATGCGCAGACTCCTGCGCGCCGCGCGCGCCTGAATCAGGCCCGGCAGGATGGTGTCGCGCAGATGATCGAACGGGACCTTGTCGCGGAAGAAGAAGGTCTCGTTGGTGGTCATCGCCTCGACCACGTCGGTCGCGAGCCTGGTATCGCCATTCTTGATCTTCTGCACGAGATCGGGAATGGCGGCGAGGCCCGCCTTGCGCGCGAGCGGCATGAGCCGGCTCTCGACCAGATAGGTCTTGTCGGCTGAGAGATCGAGGCCCGAACGCTCCTTCAGGAACTTGCGCAGATATTCATAGTCCATCGGCGTCACGAGCGGTCTCCCGAGAACAGACGATTGACCTTCGGCGCAATCTGATTGAGCGGCAGGATCGCGGCGCAGATGCCGGCATTCGCGGCCGCGCCCGGCATACCCCACACCACGCTGCTGGCTTCGTCCTGCGCGATCACGCTGCCGCCGGCGGCGACGATGTCCTTGCCGCCGCGCATGCCGTCCGAGCCCATGCCGGTCAGGATCACCGCCAGGATGCCGCCGTGCCAGAGGTCGATGGCGGAGGTGAAGAGCGGATCGACCGCGGGCTTGCAAAAGTTCACCGCAGGTCCGTCGTCGAGCGCGATCGCGGCCTCAGCGCCGCTCCGCACCACACGCATGTGCTTGCCGCCCGGCGCGAGATAGATCTGGCCCGGCTTCACCGCCTCGCCATCGATCGCCTCATGCGCTGGCCTGCGGCTCGAACGCGCCAGATGCTCGGCGAGAATGGTGGTGAAAGTCGGCGGCATGTGCTGGGTGATCAGCACCGGGAAGCGATCGATCACCGGACCGAGTTCGGTCACCAGCGACATCAGCGCCTGCGGACCGCCGGTCGAGGAGCCGATCAACAGCACCTTCGGGGCCTGCGCCGAGAACGAGCGTTTGACGAGCGAGGCGGCGGAGGCGACCGGCGCGGCCGGCGCCGGTGCCACAGGACGCGCGACGGGCTCGCGCGCAAGCGGAGCGGGGCTCGCGGGCGCGAGCGATGGGCTTGCGACCGCCGCCTTCCTGCGCAATCGCGCGCCGAGATGACGGATCTTCTGGATCAGGTCGTGATGGAAGACGTCGGCGGCGGAGGCCTCGCGGGTCGATTCCGGCTTCGGAATGTAGTCGGCCGCGCCCAGCGACAGCGCCTTGAAGCTGATCTCCGCGTTGCGGCGGGTCAGCGTGGAGGCCATGATGATGACGAGGTCACGCTTCTTGGCCAGAAGCTGCGGCAGCGCCGTGAGGCCATCGAGTTCGGGCATTTCGATGTCGAGCACGGCGACATCGGGGTTGATGCGTTCGAGCTGGTTGACCGCCTCAAGTCCGGTGCGCAGCGAGGCCGCGACCTCCATGTCGTGCTCGGCGCCGATCCAGCGCGAGATCAGACCGCGGATGACGACGGAATCGTCGACGATCATCACGCGCAGTGGCCCTTCCCGCGACGGACTGATGGTCGAACTTCCAGCGAACGCAACACTCATTACTCACCAACTCAGACTGAAACGGTTCAGTTGAAACAAACGCCGAAGGATCCGTTCAGCCCTCGGGCAGCACGGTCAGATCAGGCCGACTTCCTGGAACTTCGCCGTCACGATGTCCTTGTCGAACGGCTTCATGATGTACTCGTTGGCACCAGCATGCAGCGCGCGCGCGATATGCGCGACATCGTTCTCGGTGGTGCAGAACACCACCTTGGGCTGGTCGCCGCCGGGCATGCGGCGCAGATGGCCGAGGAATTCGTAGCCATCCATGACCGGCATGTTCCAGTCGAGCAGCACGGCATCGGGCAGCCCGCGCTTGCAGGCTTCCAGCGCCTTCTCGCCATCCTCGGCTTCGAGGATCTGGAAGTCGAGGCCTTCCAGGATGCGGCGCGCAACCTTGCGGATGACACTGGAGTCATCAACGACGAGACACGTTCTCATATGAGCCTCTACTTCCTGTCCCCGGCGGGACACTTCCAATTGCAGGTCGGTCGGCGGGCCGACCGTCGTCTCAGGCCGCCATCATCTCGGGCGCGAGTTCGAGGACGCGATCGACGTCGAGGACGACCATGAGCTGGCCGTCGAGACGGTGGACGCCGCCGGCGAGCTTGGCCATGCGGGGGTCGAGGTTGACGGGATTTTCCTCTTTGCCGTCCTCGGGCAGACGCAGCACCTCGCCGATCTGGTCGATCAGCAGGCCATAGGATTCACCGCGCAGGTCGACACCGACCGCCATCGGCAGCTTGCCGTCCTCGGGCCGCGGCAGCCCGAGCCGGGCGCGCATGTCGACGACGGTGACGATGCGGCCGCGCAGGTTCAAGACACCTGCGATCTCGCGGGAGGCGAGCGGCACGCGGGTGACGCGCTCGGGCATGAACACGTCCTGCACGCGTGAGATCGGCAGGCCGAAGAGCTGGCCGCCGATCATCGCGGTGACGTATTCGACCATGGCGCCTTCGGCGGATTGGGTCTTGCTGCTCATCTGTGTTTCCCCTGCCTCGTCTTGAGCATGATCTTCTCGGAAATCCGCTTCACACTTTGCGCTAACGCGGCCCTTCGGGTCCGGATCATGCTCTACGCCGCCGCCCGGCTGAGCTCGGAGGCGCCGGCGGCACCCGCGGTCTGTTCCTTCAGCGC